>NZ_JAGWDA010000006.1:0-225113 GCF_020657875.1 Clostridioides sp. ZZV14-6150
TATAAGTTTCCCTATATGCTGACTATTTTAGCTACTAACTCATGACTAAAGTCACGAGTGTGCGTAGCTATTTTTTAATCAATTAAATTTCCTGCTTTTATATACTTTTTGCTCATTTTTAAATTCTCCCCCTTTTCAAGTATAATGTATTATTTATCTATTATTTTTAATATTCTAATAATTAATTTTACCACTATATTACTATCATTTCAAATTTAAGTGAATTAAATATCGAATTAAATTAAAGTATATTAGAATATTTATAATATGTAAAAAATATTATTCAGATTGCTTTTATATCAAAGATAAAAATAAGACAAGATAATCAAAATATACGTATAATTATCTTGCCTTATTTTTATTTATTCATTTTTATATAATAAAAGTATACCAATCTAAAGTTATAAGATTAATACTATTATTTAATTTGCTACAAAAAACAACTTGTCTTGTAAACTTACATCTCCATTTATCAATTCAGCTTCATATACTGTTTTTTTAAGACTCATATCAAATACTTGAAATTTTATTGGTTTAGTTCCAACTATATCAGAAGTAACTCCACTTCCTTTTTTCTCTCCTGAAATATTTTCCTTTACACTTGAAATAGAATATATTTTATCATCTAGCAACTTAACTTTTCTAACACCAGATAACGCTTCATCATAATTTACTTTTAAATTAAGCCTTTCATAATCTTCTAAATTAATCTCATTGGAATCAACACTATAAACAAGATTAATTATAGAACGACTTTTATCTGTAACTATAATATTTAGTTTGTTATCTCTAACAATATAGTCTAACTTTGTTTTACTTAATAAACCCCTTTCCCTTTGGTCAGCATTTTTTTCTTTATTTAAATTATCCATAAACTTATTACTTTTATTGAAAGAATTCTCTTCTATATCATATACAATAAAATCTGAATAATTATCATGACCTTCAATGTCACCATTTATATCTTTGTTATTTAACCTCTCCAAATAAAGTTTAGTTCCAATAGAAAATTTAATCTCGTTAATACTCTGTTGGTATTTGCTTTGCGAATTTAAATTAAATCTATTTAATAATTTATAGGATTTATTTTTTATGTCTATCTTTAATATACAAATATTATTGACTGTAGCACCTGAAACATTGGTTTCACTAATCACCATATATAAATTTCCCCTATATATTTGGTTAAAAACAGTTCGCCAGCTATTTTCTTTAAAATCAGATTTTTTTAAATCAATATCAAAATTTTCTTCTAAACCACTTTTTAAATTTTTATTTGAAACTTTTATATAATCATTTAAATTGTTTCTTTCATGTACTGAATTAGACTTAGTAGAAGTATATGCTACACCTATATTCAAATCATCTTTATATATAAATTCGCTTCCTTTATCATCAATAAAATCGCTGTATTTCTTATCAATATGCAAATAATCATTTCCAATTTTAGTTTTAGGATTTATATCATTTCTTGTCCCATTTTTGCTTATGATTACTTCTTCATAAGTATATTTACTTATATTAGGTGTATATACTAAACTCACTCTTCCTATATCCTTTATATTGCCATTTAAAGTTCTTATAGATAATTTATTTTTATTAAGATAACTCAATATCAAAGCCATAATAATCATTGATAAACATACTGTTATAAAACATATTGTATATTTTCCTAATTTCTTTTCTCTCATATATACACCTCCTAAAAGTCAATTTTATTATTTAAAAGTTTATTAGACACAAAACTACATACAAATATACTCACACTTGAATATACTACAGTAAATACATTACTATATTCATAAGGTATAATAAATTCTACAAGAATTATAAATATTAGAATTTCTATAACTAAAAATAGAAAACTCATTAAAGCCCTCATCTTATACACAGATTTATTTATAAGAATTGATGTAAATACTACACATATAACTCCTATTAGTAAAAATACATATTCTACTAATAAGTTCTCAAAGCTGTATGGAAGTAAAATATTTAACTTATATATTGTTTCTTGTACAAAATTATAGTTTGTAATACTACCAAGCATATAATTCGGTAGTATCTTACTTGCAATAAATAAAGTTATAGTAAATAATATCGTGTAGCTATACACTAGAAACAATACATTTAATAATTTAGATATATAAATATTAATTTTATTTTTAGGAAGCATCATAAGTGTATATATAGATTTACTTTTCATATCAAAATCTCTATACCAAATAAAGAAAGCATAACAAATACACACAAATATACCAAACAAAAAACATGATTGTATAGAACCCATTATGTTTCCAAAACTTGAAAATCCCATGACACTTACTGTTTCTATTGTCTTTCCTACTTTTGATAACTGCTCAGTTTTTACTGCATTCTCTATTATATAATTATAATCATTTAAATTTTTCACTAGATTTAAAAATACAATCGAACAGCAACAAATGATTATAAATATATAATTTTTTATGTTTCTTTTTAAATCAAACTCAAATAACTTCATTAAATCTCTCATCAATTCACCTACTTTATTCCAAATTCTAAATTGCTATTTGAACTATTAAACTGTAATTCTCCCTTATACACTATTTCTTTCGAATTTTTATTTATTATATATAGGATAGTCTTATTGTCCCAAGGTAGTACGGGATTTATTTTTGATGTACATACAATGATTTTATTTGAATCAATTTCAATGTTTCTAATGCTTCTTTCTTCTTTTTCATCCAAAACATATTTATCTTCAACTAAACCGCCATCTAGTATGTTATAAGTTATTAAATTTATCTCTTTACTTTTATTGGCATTATCTCTTTCTGACATTATCATATATAATTTACTATCTTTTAGCTTTGCTTTTTCCAAAGACATTCTATCATAACTTTTTAATTCTATTATGTTATCTTTATTCTCTTCAACATTATACTCAAGTAAATTTAGCTTAGAAGCAACATCGTCCCATGTATTTGCATTTATTGCTTCTATCAAAATATACATTTTATCTCCATCTTTACTAGAATAACTTACATCAATACTTTGTATATTGTTGTATTTTTCAAAAAGATACTTGCTTATATTTATACTTTTTATCGTCTCTATTTTTTTATTTTTAGTATTAATCTTTATTATATCTATAGTACTCAAAGCTTCTTCATCTTTTTCTGATGAGTCACTTGGAGCATAAAGCACAGACACATATAAGTCTTTTTTGTATCTTTTTGATGATAGTACTTTTACATGATACTCATCGATATCTTTATCTACTTTATATCTAGTTCTTATAAAGTTGTTCATATCTAGTTTTTCATATTCAATTTTTTTATCACTTCCTTCTGACATAAATACACCTTTTTCTAGGTCTTCTTTTTTCTCATCTATGACAAAATTTATCCCTCTTGAATTAGATTTAGAATCATCATTTATTTCAAAACCAACATGAGCTATTGAATCCAAACCACTAGAGACATCGATTAGATTATTCGTATTCTCACTCTCTTTTATTGATTTTAATAATTCTGTTTTTTTAGTTTTATTACTTCCATTTATTATATATCTTGAATTTATATATCCATTAAAATCATATCCAAAATCTATGTTTATATAGTCCAATTCATCTGGGTCACCTTTTATAGTTTTTATACTTAAATTGTTTTCATTGTTCAATATGTCTATACTAAAATATATTGCTACTGCTAAAAATATAATAAGTATAGATACTTTAGATTTTAATTTCATGACACACCTCCTAAACAGACAACTTCTTATTTATTAAAAAATAAGAGATTCCATTTAAAATAAACATTATAACTATAAAACTTAATACATAATTACCTAAAGAATTAAGTTGTGTTCCAACAAATCCATAATACTTTCTAAACAAACTAATTATATTTATATACACTGTTGAAAAATATAGCCCTGCCAAAATTATCAAGGTAATTAAAATCACATAAAGTTTACCTCTGTAAGAAAATGTGAATAATATACAACAATTTAAAAAAGAAATAGCTAAAAGCAGTAAAATCACATAAATTGTTATAAAAGAAACAAAATCGATTGGAATACTTTTTAAATTTAAATAATATAAATCCTGAGCAAAGGACATATTAACTATTGGAATATTTCTAAAAATAAAATTAAATATATATTTACATATAAATAATGTTGCTATCTGACTTATCAAAAAACCATATACCATTGTTATCAAAGCTATTGACTTAGATATGCAAAGCTTAAATTTATCCTGCGGTAACATCATTAAAGTATAAATACTTTGATTTTTAGAAAAGAAATCTCTTTTCCACATAAAAATATAGTATGTAAACATTCCCAATATTCCGTACAGTAAAATTATTTGGATACATCTAAGATTCCCAATTACACCTATTCCATAAAATACACCTCCAAAATCCTCTATTGCTAAGTTTATAATAAATTTAGAGTTCTTAAATTTAATAATTTCAAATAAATTTAAACACAGTGTAATTAAAGATAAAAAAGATATATAAGCTATATAAAACCTCTTATTTCTCCTTAAATCTACATTTATTAGACATAGAAGCTTATTCATTCTTATATACCTCCCTCATTTTATCTAATATAGACTTACCCTCTCTTTCTCTTAAATCTTCTGCATTAAATGATGTTATTATTTTACCTTCATCAAGAATTATAACTTCATCAACTAGGCTTTCTATTTCTACTATCTCATGAGTTGTTATAATAATAGCTTGATTTTCTTTCATATATTGTGCTATTACCCCTATAAATTCTTCTCTTTTAAACAAGTCAATCCCTGTGAATGGTTCATCAAGTAATATATAGTCTGGGTCTTGACAAAATCCAAGTATTAATTTTACTCTTGCAATATTTCCTTTAGATAAATTGTCAATTACTTCATTTTCATTCAGTTTAAATATATCCATCATTTCTTTTGATTTTTCTTTATTCCATCTTGGATAAAAAATTTCCATCAATTCAAATGACTCTTTTATTGTTGTATTACTAAAGTGAGATTCTACATCTGGAACAAATGCAAGTTTATTATATATGTTTTTATTCATTTTTTCTCCATCTATTAAAATCTCTCCACTGTCAATTTTTATAAGTCCTGCTATTGCTTTTAATACTGTTGACTTACCAACACCATTTATCCCAAGTAAAGCTGTTATTTTTCCTTTTTCAATATTAAAGCTTACATTCTTTAAAGCCTCTATTTTTTTTACTTTTAGCCCTTGCATTCTTTTATATGTTTTACTTACATTTTTAATTTCTATCATATTAGTGTCCTCCATATTTAATATGCTTGTACAATTAACCTTATAAGTTAAGTGTTTATATTTATTAAAAAACTAATATCTATCTTCTATTATCTTTAAAACTTCTTCTTTAGTAACATTTATCGCCTTCATATCTTCTATAAATACAACCAAAGATTCATTTATTAGCTCTAGTTTTAGATTTTTTAATATATTTTCATCAACTGTCACGCTACTCTGATAGTTTTTAAAAGTATTTATTATATTCATATCACCCATCTCCTTATATGCTCTTTGAACAGTATTTAAATTTACTTTTAAATTAAGTGCCATTTCTCTTCTTGATGGTATTGTTTCTCCTGGTTTTAATTCTCCGGTTACTATTTGTCTCTTTATATGCTTTATTATTTGCAAATAAATGGGAGATGTATTATCTAATTCAAAATTCATACTTCCTCCTATTCTAGTGTATTAATACGATAATACACTTTTTCTAAAAAAATACATTCCTACTTTAAATTTCATTTTATATTTCATTAAGTGTATTATACGATTAATACACTTGATTTGTAAACACTTTTTTATAAATTCTTTGATTTTAATTTATTAAATCATTGAAATCAAAATTCAAATAATAAGTTTACAAAATCGAGCATCAAATGAGAGGATATATATTTTATGTTATGTTAGACTTGAAAACAAGCAAACAAGGTAAGGTTATCTCATCAACGAATCAAAAATCTTATATTGTACTAATACTTAATGGATTAATGAAACCATTATAAACATACTTAGGGAGGAAAACAAATGAATTATAAAATTGAAATTAAAAACATCGAATCAGTCACAGCAGCTACTATGAGTTACAATGGACCTATGACTGAAGCAACAAAATATTTTCCAAATGTATTTAAATCTATAAAAGGAAAATCAAATGGTGCACCATTCTTTTGCTACCATAATGTTGACCAAGAAACTGGCATAGGAAAAATGGAGTTATGTGTACCAACTGCTGAAACTCCAAATCGTATGGGTGTAACAATAAAAGAGTTTCCTAAAACAAAAGCTTTGTTTTTTACCCACATGGGTTCATATAGTAATTTGCCAAAAACATATGAAATGATATTTAAATATATTCATGAAAATAATCTAACGATACAAACTCCTTGGAGAGAAGTATTTATTAAAGGACCAGGTATGCTAATAAAAGGTAATCCAGATAAATATATTACAGAAATCATATTTCCACTTAAAGAGGAGGAATAATATATGTTGGCAATCGAAATCAACAATTTAGTAAAAGAATATAAAAATGGTGTAAAAGCTTTAAATGGTCTAAGTTTTAGTGTAAAGGCTGGAGAAATCTTTTCTTTGCTTGGTCCAAATGGTGCTGGTAAATCTTCGCTTATCAATATTTTGACCACTTTTTACAAACCTACAGCTGGTAATGTAACAATGTTTGGAAAAGATTTAATAAATAATCCATCTTGGATACGCACTCAAATTGCTTGTGTAGCACAACAAATATCTATTGATGAACACCTGTCTCTTATGGAAAACATGCTATTCCAAAGTAAAATGTATAAAGTGGAACCACAAGTTGCAAAAGAAAGAATAAACTCTTTAATTGAAAAATTTGAGTTAACTAGTTACTTAAAGTATCCTACCTCATCTTATTCTGGTGGAGTAAAACGTAGATTAGATATAGCTATGAATATGGTGTCATCTCCTAAAATTCTATTTTTAGATGAACCTACTGTTGGTATGGATGTAGATTCAAGAAAAGCTATGTGGGATATGCTACTAAAAATTAGAGATGAATATGGTACAACTATTTTTCTAACTACTCATTATCTTGAAGAAGCTGAACAACTAAGTGATAATATCTGTATTATGAAAAATGGAAAAGATTTGGCACAAGGAACACCATCTAGTTTGCGTAGTTATATTAAGCAAAACATACTTCGTATCGTATTTCATGATAATGAAGATATAAAAAAATATAAAAATGATATTAAAAATACTTGCTTAGTTAAATTTATGAATGTACGAGGAAATTCACTTTTTATAAGTGTAGAAGATAGTAGAACTGCACTTACTTCAATAAATAAATTTCTTTTAGAGCATAATATAAAGTTTGATGCAATAGAAATTGTAGAACCAAGTCTTGAAGATGTTTTTTTAGCATTAACAAGTTCTAAAAAGGATTCAAAGGAGGAATGGAAATGTTAAATATCTTATGGCGTAATATGAAATGGCGTTTTAAAAATCCAATTTCATTTGTAGTTACTATATTACAACCTCTTCTTTGGCTTGTACTTTATAGCTCTGTCGCAAACCAAACTATGAGTGATATGAATATTGATAATTATACAGCTTTTATACTTCCAGGTATAATTGTATTGGTTATCTTTTCATCATGTAGTAGTGGTGGTATCATCAATTTTATAATGAAAAATAGCGGAAGTTTTTATAGAGTTTTAATTGCACCTATTAGTAGATATTCCATTGTCTTTGGTCAGTTACTAGAAGCTATCCTAGTGTCTTTTATTGAAGTAGCAATTTTATGCATAGTAAGCATATTCTTTTCAGTAAAAATAGCATCTGGTATTGGTGGAATTGCTATAATGATAGTATTGATATTTATGACAGCCTTTTTTTTATCAAGTCTTGCTTATGCTATAAGCCTATTATTACCAAATGAAATAATTTATGAAACAATTATGACTGCCATTGTACTTCCTATTTTCTTTTTAAGCTCTGCTCTCTTCCCTGTTGAAGATTTATCTGGAGGATTAAAAATAGCAGTTATGCTCAATCCATTTACCCATGTTATTAATACTTTACGTAGCCTAATATTTGGTAAAACTATTCTGGTTGGAGATATACTACCTGTTATAGTGTTATTTTTAATATTATGTTGTGGAAGTTTCGCACTTGCTATGTGGAGACTAAAAAAAGAAATGGTAAGTTAATTTTTGAAGATAATGTGTGTAGATTTGTAAAAAACTAATCTATTATATATACACTAAAGATACACTAAAAAAGGTGGTGTTCCAAAATGATTAATTAAAATCATTTTGAGACACTACCTTTATAATTCATGCTACTTAAGTGTATATTTATAAATTTATACAAGAAACTATAAACTAAAGTACTTATATGTATAATTACTTATTAAACTTCTTACTACCTAACTTCATGTGGAACTTAGTATCTTTTGGAATGCTTGGGTTTATACCTCTTAATGTAGGTATTTCTCCACATATCAATTGTATAGGTACTATGAAGTTAAACGTTTGATAGTAAGGGTTATCTATAATATTTGCCTTTAAATTTTTGTCTTCTTCTGCAACATCTCTACCTATGACAAATACATTGTCTGTCCATCCAGAAAGTACTTCAACCATCTTAGTTACTCTAGGCTCTTTCCCTGTATCTAGTATAAATATAGTAGAATCACTATTTATAGCATTGTACACACCATGTATGAACTCTTCAAACTCATATCCAGTTACAGGTATTCTCATTGTCTCTAATAATTTTAATGCTGACTCTAATGTATCTCCATATATATCAGAGTTGCCTACTATTCTTATTTCTTTAGCGTTAACTAGCTTTTCTTTGTTTCTTTCAATCCATTGTTCAGATGATTTATATACTGATTCAAATCTATCTATTGCATCTAATATCTTATTTATCTCTTCATTGTACTTTTCACTAGATATTATTCCTTTTTCTCTAGCTATTTGAAGACCTAATAACATTAAATTTAACTTTGTGCAATAAAAGCCTTTTGTTTTCGCACCAGATTTTTCTTCACCACAATTCACTGTTAATATATAGTCAGAAATCTCATCTATCAGAGCATTTTTACAACCCGCCATAGATGCTATTTTACAACCTTTGTCTTCAGCTAACTTCATAGCATTATATACAGAATAACTACTTCCACCTTGAGATATTCCTACTACCAAAGTATTTTTATTATCAAATTTAAACGTATCTTCAGTTATCATAAATGGATACTTTTCTACAACATCTATGTCTAATAAATTTTGTAAATATGGTTGTACTTGCAATCCTGAGTGGTAACTAGTACCTGAACCTGTTATTATAATCTTTTTTATATCTTCTTTCTTAATTTCATTAAATAAATTATCTGCATTAGATATCATTTCTCTCATTTTAACTGGTGTTTCTAACATATAATCTTGTATTCTCATTTTGTATGCCTTCCTTATTCATATATTCAATAAATTATAATTTTGTTTCTATAATAATCCTATTGCATGTAAAGCAATTCCTCCCACTATAATGCCTAGAGTTAACTTTGTTACACTTACCTTTCGCTTTAACATGTAATATATTACAAATGCAAAAGTTAAAGGTAACATATTAGGTATTATTTTATCTAATATATCTTGTAAAACCACTTCTGCACCATTTAAATTAAATTTTAATGGAGTGGTTATACTTAACATTGTTGCAACCATTCCTCCTACAACAAATAAACCAACTGTTGTAGCCATAGACATTATTTTCTCCATAAGCCCTTCTCTTTGTATTCTTTCAAGGGAATTTACCCCGACTTTATATCCATATTTAAGTCCAAGTATTCTTAGAGCAAATGCTGGGATATTGTACAATAGTAAGAATAATAGTGGTCCAAATATATTTCCTTCTTTTGCAAGTGATACTCCTATTCCAGCCGCTATAATTCTAAATGTTCCCCAAAACAGCGAATCCCCAATTCCTGCAAGGGGTCCCATAAGAGCTGTTTTAACAGCACTAATTGAACTTTCATCAAATTCTGGATTATTAGCATTTTCCTCTTCCATAGCTGCTGTTATACCTAATATAGCAGGAACTACTACTGTGGTTGTATTAAACATCTCTAAATGTCTTTCTATTGCTTTTGCTTGATTTTCTTTTTTATTATATAACTTCTTTATTGCAGGTAACATTGCATAGCAGTAACCTAAGTTTTGCATTCTTTCATAATTGAATGCACCTTGAAGAGCAAATGAACGCCAAAACATACTTCTTAATTCTTTTTTTGTTAGTTTATTCAAAGTCAATCTCTCCTTCCGTTAAAATATTAGTTGCTACTTGAGGATTTTGACTATTTTCTTTGTTATTAATATAAAAGTTTAATATAACTGCTACACAGACTCCAAACAACGCTATTGCAGTTATATCTAGTCCAACATAAGATGCTAGGAGGAATCCTATAAAGAAAAATACAGACATCTTTTTTGAAAGTAACATATCCATAAGTAGTGCAAATCCTACTGCTGGTAACAATGTTCCTGCAACACCTAATCCGTCTAGTATAACTTTAGGTATTGCATTTATTAATGTTGTAACTTTATCAGCACCAATCATAATTGCTAAAAATGTTGGAACTGATGTACTTAAAAAGAATAATACTACTGGCACCCACATCATTATGGTAACCTTTTTAAAGTCAGCTTGTTTAGCATAGAAAACTGCCTTTTGAGAAAAATATGAGTTTACTATTCTAACTAATACTCCAAGAGATTGTGCTAAGACTGCTACTGGCACTGCTACAGCTAGAGCAACTTCTGCACCATTTCCTGATAATATAGCAAAAGCTGTACCTAATACACCACCTGTTACTACATCTGGAGGAGTAGCTGCACCTATTCCTGCAATTCCCATCCAAATTAATTCAAGTTGTGCACCAATCATAATTCCTGACTTTATATCTCCTAAAACTAATCCTACTAATGCCCCTGTAACTATTGGTCTATCAAACATAGATTGACCAAATATACGTCCATCTAATATACCAAAGCCTGCTATAATAGCTAACATAATAGCTTGTACTAACATAGTGAACCTCCCTCTTAATTTACATTAATTACATCACATTCTTGATTTCATTTTTATTTTCTAATAATTCATTTACATGAACAATTCCATTTCTCGCTTCCTCTAAACCCGATTTAGCTAATAGCTTTACATCCTCTTCTGGTGATAAAAGAATAGCCAAAAGCATTGGTAAATTTACTCCTGTTAATAACTCAAATTTAAACCCCTGCAAAAGTAAATTAGTACATATGTTTGCTACACTTCCACCAAATATATCTGTTAGTATGATAAGTTCTCCATTATCTTTGTTATTTGATAATATACTTATCATTTCTTTCTCAGCATCGTCTGCTGATTTATCTTTTGTCATACAAAAGTACTCAACATTACTTAATGAACCAATTATTAATTTACTTGTCTCAACAAGCTCCTTAGACAATTCTCCATGTGTTGCAATTAAAAAATTTTTCATTTTCTTTCTCCCAAATTATTTTATTAAGTCTGATAATTTTTTCTTTTTGTCTCTAGGTAACATTCTAAATTCTATATCAATTCCTAAATCAGCTATTTCTTTAAAATTTTTTATATCATTATCATCAACAGCAACTAAGTCTGTCAGCTTCTTCTTTCCTTCTTCGTATCTTAATCCACCTACATTTATTTCTTTTAAAACTCCTCCTGAGTTTTTAGCTACATCTAAAGCATCTTTTGTATTTTTTACCAATACTAATACATTACTTTTCTTTGAAGAAGCAAATTTTTCTACTATTTCTCCAGATTCCTCTATCCCCCTTATATATAAAGTTACATTACTAGGCTTAGCTAAATTTAATGACATGGCTTTCATTTGATCGTTTTTTGCTTCATCATTTGCAACTAATATTACATTTATACCTAGTGATGTTGTCCATCCATATGCCACCTGCCCATGTATTAGTCTGTCATCAATCCTCATTAAAGATATCATTTTCCTCAAATCCTCCATTATATATTAAAATTTTTATTTTTTATCCTCTTGTTTACTTATAAAAGCAAAAAGCATGCCAACTAGTGGCATACTTTTTTTAATTTTATTTATTTATTTTTTAATACTGTATTTTACTGAAGTGGTCCATAAATAATATTATAGATGTATCCTATTTCTGAAATAGATATATGCACACTATAACTCTTTTCTAGCACACTAAATGCATTTTTTATTAGTTTAACTTCACTGTGATGGTTTTTAATTAATAAATTCATATCAGTATACTCTTCAATCTCAGCTTGTCTAACTAATCTTTCAATCATACAACTTAAGTGAACATATAAAGCAATTTTTTTATCATTAGGAAGTTTTTTCTTTTGATTATTTTCTATAGCGTTGATTCCTTCTTCTATTCTCTCTATTATTTTTTTTGAGTCTAAAATAGTCAGACTATCTATTACTCTAGTCAAAGAAAAATTCTTTATGATAGAATCATTTATGTTTTTGATTTTTTCACTTTCTACTACTTTACTAAATATTCTAAAGACATCCTCTTCTCCTTTTCCTGATATTATATCCTCTAACAGTATGAAATCTACTCCATTTACATTTGGATTAGCAGTTCCTACTATGGCCAATACATCATACATCTTAAAAATTGGATCTTTACCTCCCATAAAAACAAGACTCTCATAATCATGAGGTATTATCTTAACATCGACTATACCAATTAAACTTTCTGAAAGTAGATGTTGGATTTTTATAGCAGTACCTATCCCAGTAAAACAAGAAGATACTATAGCATACTCCTTATTTTTTTGAGGATAATACAATTGTATATTGGGTTTAATTTCTTCATCCATAATTTCTGCAATATCTTCAATATTTTTACCTTGCATTAATAAGTTGCCTACCTCTAATGCAGAAATAGTGGATATTTGGTCTATAAACAACATTGGACTATTTATTTTGCTCTTTAAATCTTCATATATCAGATTAAGAGAGCCCATATCAAATAACACAACTAGTCCATTTTTTATCCTATCTCCTTCCAAGTATCTAGACATTTGATTTGATACATCAGCAATTGTCGAATCTATTGGCATATCAATAGCTGTAAATACATTTTTACCCAACATACGATTACATACATTTGCCATACTACTAGCAGTAGCATACCCATGTGCTATAATCATTGCATTAACTTTATTAGACTTCATTCTTATAACGGTTGACTTAATAAATATAATCATTATAATTATATCTACATTATTAAGGTACATATCCAATCTATTTGCTATTAATGTCGATACTTTATTTACTATAGAGTATTCTTTGTAATTCTCTTTTTTTAAATATGTTAGTAATTTACTTTGTAAGATTTTACATTCATCAGACAATTGATAAGACTCATCCTTCAAATAAAGATACGAAGAAAATGCTAATACATTATTCCCATCATATTTTATATTGTTGTTAACTTCTAAATTTCTAAATATGTCCTGCATTATAGATATTATAAGCTCCATAAGTACATTTTTATTTTCATCATTATTTGAAAAAACTAAGTTATCCATTAATCTAATCATTAAGTTGGAGCTCTTTTCACTAAATAACTCTTTCGTTATTTCTTTTTTTTCTAGTCTATCAAAATAATCTAAACACTTTATAAGACTTTGATATATTATATTTCTTTTATTTCCTTCATTTGATGTCTCAATATTAAATTGTTTAGGAGAAAACACAATACTTTTGCTTTTAGCACTTTGGAACTGAAATATATCTACATTTTCTATATAAATATTTCTAGGAAGGTCTTGAAGTGTAACAAAAATATTTCCATTTCTTTTTTGATTTTTTGCATATGCCCTTCCACATGCATATTTTATTACATTTTTACATTCACCTATATTACCTTTGAATTTTATCTTTAAAATTGTATTTAATGTAATTTGAGTTATCTCTATGGGTAAACCAAGCACCTTACTTTCCTCATATATAAAATGTTCTATAATCTTCCTTTTTTCAATAGTTCCTCTTTCCTCTATATTTGGAACATAAATATTTATAGGTATTCTTCTTAAAAAAGTCTGCAAAAACTCAGATAAGCTTTCTGTTGTAGCAAATACTAGTCTTACCTTAGCACTTCTATTTACTCCATTCTCTCCAATTCTAGAAAATGTACCTGTATCCATAAATGTAAATAACTTTTCCTGACCTTCACTGTTTAATCTATGTACCTCATCTAAAAATAATATACCACCATCAGATTTCTCTATTAACCCAGCTCTAGATTCATTTGCTCCAGTATAAGCTCCCTTGACATGTCCAAATAGTATACTTGATAATAACTCTGGATTATTATAATATTGTGCACAGTTTAGTACATTATATGGAGAATTTTTTTCTAATATATTACTACTTACACTATATTTATATATTACCTTCGCTAAAAAAGTTTTACCTACACCACTTTCGCCTGTTAGCATTATTGTAAGTCCATCATTTGGATAAAGTACAGCGGTTTTTATTTGTTCTATTGCCTCTTTTAGGCTACTTTCATGACCTATAATACTGTTAAATACAATTTCCTGCTTTAATAATTTACACTCATTATTAAGTTCATCAACACTTTCATAAATACTTTTTTTTGTAGGACCTATTGCATCATTTATCTTATTTTTTGGTAGAAAGATAACAGGTCTACTATTTATCTTTATAAGATTATCAGACTTTACCAAGTCATTTAATAATCGACTTGATTGAGTTCTACTTAAATTAAATTTTTTTACTATATCTTCTGTTACTATACCACTCTGGTTTTTAAGTTCATCAAAATTGTTAAATAATACCTTTTCATTTATAAAACGTAAAATCTCATTCTTCATAATCAACCTCCAATATAAATGTCAATAATACCAATGTATCATTTATATATTAGTGCAAATTTAGGAATAAAGTACATATAAAAACAACTCTATCTTTTTTAAGTAAGAGTAAAATTTTAAAATACTATACACATAAATATTATAGATAATGATAACATCATATTCTCCTTTATTAATTTTTCATCTAGAAATAATTTTTTCTAAGTTAATTATATATTAAGAATCTATAAAGATGAATAATTTAAATCAGCCTTGTTGAAAATAAAAAATTAGAAAAAAATTTCGATATATTTTTTTATTAAGAATATTCTATTAGACTTAAATTAATGATTTTAAATTTTATTTAGTATATAATAAATAAAAAGAATATTAATAGTTGATTAGAAAAAATTTGTAAAATCTTAAATTTTGATAGAAATATAAAAAGCTATGATTTTTATAAGGATAATATTTGTAACCTTAACATTAATAAATTTCAATTCTTCAAATTTTAATTCGAATATTATATCAGGATGTTTAATTTTTTCTGTACTCCTTTCATCATTTATTTTTGCTAAAGAATATAAAAAGTGAACTCTATATCATAGAGTTCACTATAGATAATTGATTTAATTTAGTATTTCTAATACTGTATTTAATACAGCATGACCATTACAAGTACCATAGTTTACCATATCTATTATAGCTACTGGAGCCTTATCTCCAACTATAGACTTTACATCATCAAACATAAATCTAAGCTGTGGTCCAAGAAGTAAAATATCAAAATTACCAAGTTCTGATTTTATATTTCCTTCTCCAACTGCCCATATTTTACAGTCTATATCTCTTTTCTTTGCATCTTTCTCCATTTTATTTACTAATAAAGTAGAAGACATACCACCAACACACACTAATAATATCCTAATCATTTACATCTCCTTTTAATCAAATCTACATATATTTTGATTAAAAAGTATATGTAGAAAAGTTTACATTTATAACTTCCTGTATTTTACTTTTAAATTATATCAAATTTTACCAATTTTTTCACTACCATAACTCATTTTATATTTCTAATGTCCACTTTTCTACTTCTTTAGATATATTTTCAGATTTTAATATTGCAGATATTATAGCATATCCATCACTATTTAAACACTTAAGTTTATCTATATTATCTAGTTTTATCCCACCAATCAATACAAATGGTATATCTACCTTTTCTTTAATTTCTTTGACAGTTTCAAATGATGCGGATTTAGCATCCAATTTAGTAGATGTTGTAAATATAGACCCTATACCTAAATAGTCTGCACCATCATTTTTTGCACAGATAGCTTCTTCTAAAGTTCTTGCTGATACACCTAGTATTTTATTCTTCCCTATAAGCTTTCTAACTTCCTTGGCATCAATGTCACTCTGTCCTACATGTACTCCATCTGCATCACAAATAATTGCTATATCTACTCTATCATTTATTATAAACTTAACACCATGTTTTCTAGTTATTTCCCTTAGCCTCATAGCCTTTTTTAAAAATTCTTTTCCAGAAGCATTTTTTTCTCTAAGTTGCACAGTTGTTATTCCAGAAGCTATTGCATCTTCAATACATTTATAAAAATCTCTACCTTCTAGCATTTCAGAATCAGTCACTAAATATAACTTTAAGTCTTTTTTTAAACATTCTTTATCTATCATTTACATCCTCCTGTTGAGCATTTATTCATTTAAAAATTCAATATTAGAGTATTTACTTATAATCTCTTCGTCCATTTGGTAAATAGAATTCATTAGCTTTTCTTTAAATGTACCTATTGGTGGATTATTTAAATTAGCCAACTCTCCACTTAATGACATTGTAAGTACACCCATTGTAGCTGCTTCTAATGTATTTTTAGTCACAGCCATAAAACTTGCAATCAAGCTAGCAGTCATACATCCTGTACCTGTAATACCTTTTAGCTTCTCAGTTCCATTATTTATTTTATATGTATCCTTACTATCAGTTATTATATCTATTTTTCCAGTTGCTGCAACTATACATTCAAGCTTTTCAGAAACTTTTTTTATTATATCAGTAGAATCTTCTTCATCATCAAAGGAATCTACTCCCTTACCCATTACATCAAAACCACCTATAAATTTTATTTCTGCTATATTCCCTTTAACCACGTCAAATTTAACTTCATTTAAAAGCTTATTTGTAAGTTCTGCTCTGGCTTTACTTGCAAAGACTCCCACTGGGTCTAAGATAACAGGTTTATTGTATTTATTTGCAGACTTTCCAGCCAATAAAAACAAATCTAATATATTTGAATTCATGGTTCCTATATTTATAACTACAGCATTTGCTATACTTACCATTTCTTCTACTTCTTCATATGAAAAACTCATAAGAGGGCTTGCACCTATAGCTAAGGTTACATTAGCACAATCATTTATTGTTACATTATTAGTATAGTGAATTACTAATGGGTTTACTTTCTTTGCATCTTCAATTAAATTATACATATTCTACCTCCATAAAATTTTATTTACTATTCAAACTTATAAAAATGATGTACTGGACCTACTCCATGACCTATATCAAAACTATTTTTTATTGCTTCTGTTATATAAATTTTACTTAATTTTACTGCTTCTTTTATTTCATAACCTAATGCAAGGTAAGATGTTATTGCAGAAGATAATGTACATCCTGTTCCATGTGTATTTTTTTTATCAATTCTTTCACTTTTATACACTTCAAATATATTTTTACCAACTAAAATATCCACTGCTTCTCCATCTAAATGTCCACCTTTCATAAGAACAAATTTAGGTCCAAGCTCTAATATTTTCTTTCCTACACTGTTCATATCATCTACATTATGTATTTTTATTCCTGTAATTTCTTCTGCTTCTGGAATATTTGGTGTAATTATATATGCAAGTGGTATTAAATATTTAATTAGATTCTCCTTTGCTTCTGGTTTTAATAAATAATATCCACTTTTAGATATCATTACGGGGTCTACTACTAAATATTCTGGATTGTATTTTTTTAAATTTTCAACTATTTCAAGTATAATTTCTGGGCTTGAAACCATTCCTATTTTTACTGCTCTTGGAGGTATATCATCAAATACTGCCTCTATTTGTTTTTTTATTATACTTTGACTTAAATCTTCTACAGCAAAAACACCTTGAGTATTTTGTGCCGTTATAGCTGTTATTACACTCATTCCATATGTGCCAATTGCACTAAAAGTTTTCAAATCAGCTTGGATTCCAGCTCCTCCAGATGAATCTGAACCAGCTATTGTAAGTGTTGGTATTTTATAGTTACTCATTTATACCCTCCTAAAAATTTAATTTAAATAAATTAACTAAAAAAGCTATACCTACAATAGGTATAGCTTAGAAATTCGCATATATCACAAATAATACATACTTAAGTTTTATACTAAGCTTTCCTACGCTGGCATTATCCAGTTCAGGTGTAAGGGTCGGTATTCCTCTCAGCTCTTGGCTCCCCTAGCTATTTTAATTTATTATATTTATAACTTCATTATATTACAATAGTATTTATTGTCAAGTTTTTACACTATATACATTTATTTACTATGTAATTAAAGACACTTACTTCAGTTCTTTTATCTGTTCTCCAATAATATAATTTTCTTTATTGTCAATTGAATCTATAAGTATATTGGGATTTTTTATTATAGATAATTTTTTATCCCTAGTTAATTTTTTTATATAGTATTCTAATTTCATTGCATTACTTTTTGTATTTGTTACAAAGTAAACTTCTAACTTTTTAAATCCCTTTGCTCTTGTATACTTTGAATTAATTCCTAGCTTATGTTCATTCATTCTTCTTGCTATATTGCTAGTATATCCAGTATATAGAGAATCATCTTTACATCTTATAATATATGTAAAATACATCTTAATTCACATCCTTAAATTAAATATATAAACATTATATTATAAAATAAAAAAAACTGCTGTAAATTATATATATTAATCAGCTCTAACAATAACTCAAATGCAAATTAGTAAAGTAGATTCTAAGAGTATTTGACGCTAAATTTTGACATATTAATAACATATTTATTCTTCTAACAAAAAATTCACAAATATAAAAAATAAAATTTTCAAAAAAATTATAATTTTCAAAAAAATAAATTGACATATATAAAAAAATTATGATAACCTAATAAAAAGGGGGCAATGATTATGGAAAACAATTTAATTACAGCTAAAAGCAATAATATTGAATTATCACAAAAGAACTTATTTAAAGTCAATTTACAGATAGGTGTATACTTTACACTTTTGTCAAAATCACTTAAAGCCTTTTACAAAAAAGAAGAAGATTTTTATTGCATTACTCTTGCACCATGCAATGTGTCTGATGAAAAAGCAAGTAAGAAGATAAATATTTCTGAGATGATAAAAGAAATTAATACTTTAATTGAAAGTGTAACTGATAAAAGCGAACTTTTAAGCGAAGAAATATTTACAAACAATCTATCAGAATTTTTTGACGAATCTTTAGATAACATTTATATAGAGTTAAGACAAGCATATCTATATCTTAAGAAGAACACAAACAATATTGATATAGAAAACTCCATTGAATATGTATTCGATGTCAGTATAAGTAATGAAACAAAAATGAAAGAAAATCCACTGATTAACTTTAATTCACTTTCTTTAGTGGTATGGAGTGGTGAAACAAAAAATATTTTACATCAAATGAACATTTTAGACTTAGAAAATATTCACTCCTATCTTTCAGAAAACAATACAAATATGACTCTTTATCAAGATGATAATCTCAAATATGAAGTTAACGAAAACAGTGAAAATATAGGAAAAAGTAATATAGATATAATTGAACAAATGCTTATACTTCCAGATAATTCAGACTATGATAAAGATGAAGTTGAAAACATGAAAAACAGACTTTCAAACATAAATGGAAAATATCTACAAACACTTAAAGAAAAAAATATAGTTATAAAATTAATAAATTCAAATTTAACTGACGAACCAGAATTTAGTGATTTAAAACACCAATTACCTCCGTGTTGGGTAAGATCAGGTAAAACTTGGAAGGATGTACCTGGGGTATATAGAAACAACTCTATTGTAGCTAAAATAGGTTATAGTAACCCTAGTTATGCAAATGTTCATTCAGCTAAAAATTTGGAATTACATGAAACTGCACATGCTATAGATAAAAATGTCTTAGACAAAAAATCAAATTCAGAAGAATTTATGGAAGTGTTTACTCAAGAAAGATATAAACTTTATGACCCTAAACAAGTTGCACATGCATATATTAGTAAATTTCCAGAAGAATTTTTTGCGGAATCATTTGTCCATTATTATCTTGATGAAGACTCAAAAAATATATTGAAAGAAAATTGTCCTTTAACATATAATTTTCTTGAAGAATTAGAACTAAGCTATGAAATACATTAATACTTAATAATATATTTCTATTTAATAAATTACTCTTTATAAAAGACTTTTTGATATTTATGTTATAATATTTCTAATGGTTATATTTTAAAATAGTTTATGTAGCCCATGATTTAAATAAATAATAAAAGGATGAAGAGTTATGAAATTAAACAGAAATGATGCTTGTTGGTGTGGAAGTACTAAAAAATATAAAAAATGTCATATGGATATAGATAATAAAATAAATTCATTCGCTCAGCTAGGTCATATTGTACCTACTCATGACATCATAAAAAATGCAACACAAATTGAAGAAATAAAAAAAAGTGCTGTAATAAACACAAAGATTTTAGATTATATTTCAGATAAAATTAAAGTTGGAATGTCTACAGAAGATATAAATGAATTAGTCCACAACTTTACATTAGAAAATGGAGCTATTCCTGCACCACTAGATTATAATGGTTTTCCTAAAAGTGTATGTACATCAATAAACAATGAAGTTTGTCATGGTATCCCAAGTAAAGACATCATATTAAAGGATGGAGATATTATAAATGTAGATGTTTCTACTATTTTTAATGGATATTACTCAGATGCTTCAAGAATGTTTATGGTAGGAAATGTTAAAGAGAATGCAAAAAAATTGGTTCAAGTTACTAAAGAATGCATTCAAAAAGGTCTTGAGGCTGCTAAACCATGGGGATTCTTGGGTGATATAGGTGATGCTATTAATTCTTATGCAAAAGAAAATGGATATTCTGTTGTTAGGGAAATTGGTGGGCATGGAGTTGGACTAAATTTTCATGAAGACCCATTTGTAAGTTATGTTTCTAAAAAAGGAACTGAAATGTTATTGGTTCCTGGAATGATATTTACGATAGAACCTATGGTAAACGAAGGAACTCATGAGATTTTTGTTGATGAAGAAAATGATTGGACTATCTACACAAAAGATGGTAAATTATCTGCTCAATGGGAGTGCATGATTTTAGTTACAGAGACAGGAGCTGAAATTTTAACTCAATAAAAAATAAAAGCCTATAAAGATTGAGTTTTCAATCTTTATAGGCTTTTATTTTATTCATGCACATCTATTGCATCAACTGGACAGCTTTCTCTAGCTTCTGCTGCTGATTCTTCAGCATCACTTGGTATTTCATCAACTATAACATGTGATTTTCCATCATCCTTCATATCAAATACTTCTGGACATATTGATGGACATAATCCACAACCTATACAAGTATCTTGATTAACATTTGCTTTCATAATAAAATCCTCCTAAACGTTACAAATTTAAAATTTTGTTTACCAAAGATTGGCGAACTAAAACTTTGACCTTCAGTTCTTTTTTATTATGTCCTCAAATTTGAAAATAATACCTTTTCAAAATAAATTTTATAAAATTTATTTTATAGTTGTATTATGACTATATATAATATACATTGTCTAGCTCTTCGTATTCGTAGGATACTTCTCTTTTATTCTTTTTTACAGGTTCTAGATTTCTTATTTTCACTATTTTTGCTGGTATACCAACAACTGTGGCTCCATTAGGTACATCTTTAACAACAACTGAATTTGCACCAATTTTTGAATTAGAACCGATATTTAAAGGTCCTAGTATTTTTGTTCCAGCTCCAATTAATACATCATCGCCAACAGTTGGATGTCTCTTTCCAGTATCCTTTCCTGTAGCACCCAAAGTAGCTCCTTGATATATTGTTACTCTATTTCCCACTTCAGCTGTTTCACCAATTACAACACCCATTCCATGGTCTATCAAAATACCTTCTCCCATTTTAGCCCCAGGATGTATTTCTATACCAGTCATAAATCTGGATATCTGGGATATTAATCTAGCTGTAAAAAGCATCTTCTTCTTATAAAGAAAATGAGCTATTCTATGCATTATCATTGCATGCACTGATGGATATAGTAAAAAAACTTCTATCTTAGATCTAGCTGCTGGATCATTTTTCATTATATATTCAATATCTTTATTTATTTTTTTAAACAAAGTATTCACTCCCTCAAATAAAATTATTAAAATATTCCCATGGACATATATTTATCTACTCCATCTGGAGCTACTGTTACTATTTTTTTATTTGGATATTTTTTCTCCATTTCCATAGCACCAAATATATTTGCTCCAGAAGATATACCTACCAAAATCCCTTCTTTTGATGCAAGTAATTTAACTGTATCAAAAGCATCTTCATCATCCACTAATATTACTTCATCAACTACACTAGAATCATAATTTTCAGGAACAAAGTTAGCTCCTATTCCTTGTATTTTATGAGGTCCAGTTTTATTTTCTGATATAGCTGGAGATTTTTTTGGCTCAAGTGCAACTACTTTTATGTTTGGATTTTGCTCTTTTAAATATCTTGCAGTCCCTATTAAAGTACCACCTGTTCCAACTCCACATACAAATATATCTAAATCTTTAACATCATTCATAATCTCAACTGCTGTTGTTTTATAATGTGCATTTGGATTGTCTTTATTTTCAAATTGTTTCAAACTTTTATAATTTGGATTTTCTCTCAATAATTCGTTTGCTTTTTCTATAGAACCTGCCATTCCAGCTTTTCCATCTGTAAGTACTAAATTTGCTCCATAAGCCTTCATTAAATCTCGTCTCTCGATACTCATAGTCTCTGGCATTACTATTACTACTTCATATCCTTTTAATCTTCCTATCATGGATAATGCAATGCCAGTGTTTCCACTAGTTGCTTCTACTAGTACATCTCCCTTTTTTAATTCTCCTCTTTTTTCTAATCCTTCTAGCATTTCATAAACTGCTCTATCTTTTATACTTCCAGCTGGATTTACTTTTTCTAATTTTACATATATGTTAGAACACCCGTTAGTACATCCTAAATTATTCAATCTTACTACAGGTGTGTTTCCTATCAACTCTAATGCGTTATTATATAACATACTACTTCCTCCTATATGTCCAAATCTATTATCAAATTGATAACGATAAATATATTATAGTATTATCATTTTGATAATGCAACCTTTTTTTGGATTTTATCCCTACAATTGTTTTATTCCTAATATTAGTAATATTCAAACAAAAAAGTGAAAATCATTATCGATTTTCACTCTTCAAACTTCAAGCTTTATGCTAAGTCATACACAATACTCCACTACAAAAACTCTACAAAATACTATATAAGACCTAATATTTTTGCAACCTCTACATTAACCTTTAACACATTAACTCTATCTTCACCTAAAACTCCGAAAAGTTTTTTTGAAGTATTATCATCTACAATTTTTTGTAATTTACTCTCTGATATTCCTGATACTTTTGCTATAGCAGGTATCTGAACCTTTGCAGAAGCAGGGCTTATATTAGGGTCAAGTCCTGAACCTGATGCTGTAAGTAAATCTGTTGGTATATCTTCTTTTTTTACACCTGGATTATCTTTCAAAAACTTTTCAATATCTTTTTGAACTCTATCATGAAGCTCTGGATTAGTTGCTCCATAATTAAAAGAACCTGATGAAACACCGCCATAAACTGTATTTCCATCCTTATCTGGTATTAAATCTTCTTTTGTATAAGTATTATAGTTTACTGATGAAACTCTTCCCTTAAAAAATCTTGCATCTGTAAAACTTTGACCAATAAGCTCTGAACCAACCTTTACACCATTTACTTCTATCATACTTCCATTAGCTTTATCTTTAAATGCAACTTGACTTACCCCTGTTAAAACAAGTGGATATACAAGTCCGCAAACAAATAACAATACAATACTTACAAGCAATGCTGGTTTTAATGTTTTCATTTTTATATCCTCCATTTATTAACCTAAATTAAGAACCATTACTAAAGGTGTAATTAATAAATCAATTACTTTTATTCCTAAAAATGGTACTATAACCCCACCAAGACCAAAAATCAGCATATTTCTCATTAGCATAGCTTGTGATTTCATAGGTCTATATTTTACCCCTTTCATAGCAAGAGGTATTAAACATGGGATGATTATAGCATTAAATATTAAAGCTGATAATATCGCACTAAATGATGTAGAAAGTTTCATTATATTTAATATCTCCATTTGAGGTATTGCAAGGGTGAATATAGCTGGTATAATTGCAAAGTATTTTGCAACATCATTTGCTATACTGAATGTTGTTAAAGCACCACGTGTTATTAAAAGCTGTTTTCCTATTTCAACCACTTCTAATATTTTAGTTGGGTCTGAATCTAAATCTACCATGTTTGCTGCTTCCTTTGCAGATGTTGTACCACTATTCATAGCAAGACCCACATCCGCTTGAGCAAGTGCAGGAGCATCATTTGTTCCATCCCCTGTCATAGCAACTATTTTTCCTTCAGATTGTTCTTTTTTTATTGCCTCTATCTTATCTTCTGGTTTACATTCTGCAATAAATCCATCCACACCAGCTTCTCTTGCAATTGTAGCTGCTGTTAAAGGATTATCTCCTGTACACATTATCGTCTTTATTCCTATCTCACGAAGTCTAGCAAATCTTTCTACAAGCCCTGATTTTACGGTGTCCTTTAAGTAGATAATACCGTATATCTCATTATTGACACACACTACTAGAGGTGTCCCTCCTAATTTTGCTACTCTATTTACACTTTCTTCTAAATCGTCTGGTACTAATCCACCAGAGGATTTTACTCGATTTATTATACTGTCATAAGCCCCTTTTCTAATAGCTGTTCCATCAGATAAATTTATACCACTCATTCTAGTTTGTGCAGAGAATTCTACAAACTCAGCTTCTTCAGCCTCTTTTGTTTTTCCTGTTGAACCTAGTTTTATCCCTAAATCAACTATAGATTTTCCTTCTGGTGTATCATCTTTTAATGAACAGATAACAGCATAGTTTATTAAATCTTTTGAATCAGCATTTCCAACTGCTATAAATTCTGATGCAAGTCTATTTCCATAAGTAATAGTCCCTGTCTTATCCAAAATCATAGTATCAACATCACCACAAGCTTCTACTGCTTTTCCTGACATTGCAATGACATTGAATCTAGTTACTCTATCCATACCTGCAATTCCAATAGCTGATAATAATCCACCTATAGTAGTTGGTATTAAGCATACTAAAAGTGCTATCATAGTAGAAATTGGAATCTTAACACCTGCATAATTCGCCATTGGATAAAGAGATATTAAAACAACCATAAATATAAGTGTTAACCCCACCAATAAAGTATTTAAAGCAATTTCATTTGGTGTTTTTTGTCTTGAAGCTCCTTCTACAAGAGCTATCATTTTATCTAAGAAGGATTCTCCTGGCTTTGTTGTGATTTTTATTTTTAGCCAATCACTTACAACTGTAGTTCCTCCTGTAACAGAAGCAAAATCTCCTCCAGATTCTCTCATAACAGGTGCAGATTCTCCAGTTATTGCTGACTCATCCACAGAGGCTATCCCTTCTATTACTTCTCCATCATTTGGAATAACTTCTCCTGCATTGACTAAAACAATATCTCCCAGTTTTAGCTCGCTTGCACTTATCATTTTTTCATTTCCTAATTTATCTAAAACTCTTGCCACTGTATCTTTTCTAGTTTTCTTTAATGTATCTGCTTGTGCTTTCCCTCTACCTTCAGCTACAGCTTCAGCAAAATTTGCAAAAAGAACAGTTATAAATAGTATTATTGTTACAATCCCATTATAAACTCTTAAGTTATTGCCTCCATCACCAAATAGACTAGGTACTATTGTAAGTATCAATGTTACTATAAATCCAATCTCTACAACAAACATAACTGGATTTTTCATCATATATTTAGGATTTAATTTTTTAAAAGCTTCTATAATGGAAGTTTTGAAAATATCTTTTGTAATAAACTTTGTTTTTTTAGTTTCCATAAAATTTTACTCCCTCCCAATTTTTTAGTGCCATAATACTAGATGCTCTGAAATAGGTCCAAGCGCTAAGGCTGGGAAAAATGTTAAAGCACCAACAATTAAAACAACCAATACTAAAATTATTGTAAATGTGAAATTATCTGTTCTAAGTGTTCCTATGCTTTCATTTACAGAGTTCTTAGATGCTAATAAACTTGATATTGCAAGTAATATTATAATAGATACATATCTTCCAAAAAACATAACTATACCTGTTGTTATATTCCAGAACATCGTATTATCTCCTAAACCTTCAAACCCTGAGCCATTATTAGCTGCTGAAGATGCAAACTCATATAAAACCTGTGATAATCCATGGAATCCAGGATTTGAAATTCCCTCAAGACCTGCTGGTATCGCTACTGAAAGTCCAGAGAACATAAGTATCAAAAGTGGATGTAATATAATAAGTAAAGCTATAAGCTTCATTTCTTTTCCTTCAATTTTCTTAGTTAAGAATTCTGGAGTTCTTCCTACCATCAATCCACATAAAAATACTGCTATTATAGCGTACATTAGCATATTCATAAGGCCTACACCTTTACCACCAAAAACAACATTAAGCATCATATTTAAAAGTGGTACTAATCCTCCCAAAGGAGTTAAAGTATCATGCATATTGTTAACTGTACCAGTTGTAAATGAAGTCGTCACTGTCGTAAACAATGCTGATTGAGCTATGCCAAATCTAACTTCTTTACCTTCCATACTTCCCATGCTTTGATTAAGTCCTAATTGTGATAAGATAGGATTTCCTGCACTTTCTGCTCTAAAGCAAACCATTAAACCTATTAAAAATATGATTGACATTGCACCAAATACAACCCAACCTTGTTTTTTGTTCTTTATCATATGTCCAAATGCAACAACACAAGCTCCTGGTAATATCATCATAGATAACATCTCTACTATATTTGATACTATTGTTGGATTTTCAAATGGATGTGATGAATTTGAACCAAAAAATCCTCCACCATTTGTTCCTAAGTGTTTGATTGATTCAAGTGCTGCTACAGGACCTTTAGCTATATCTTGAAGTTTTCCTTCTATAGTAGTTACTGTTTCTGTACCAGCAAAAGTCTGTGGTACTCCTTGTGTAACTAATATAATACCAATAATTAAAGCTCCTGGTAAAAGTACTCTTGTTGTTATTCTAATTAAATCTACATAAAAGTTGCCTAATGTTTTCTTTTTACCTACTAACCCTCTTACAAATGCCATGGCAGCTGCATATCCTGTCGCCGCTGATGTAAACATCATGTATATTATCACTGTCATTTGACTAAGATATGAAAGTCCTGATTCACCTGAGTAATGTTGAAGATTCGTGTTTGTCATAAAACTTATTATTGTATTAAATGATAAACTTTGTTCCATACCTTTAATTCCATTAGGATTAAAAATATGCATGCTCTGAGTTCTAAGTATTACATATCCTATAAACACCATGACTGCATTTGTAACTAATAAAGCTAAAGCATATTGCTTCCAATTCATTTCTTTGTTCTTATCTATGCTACATACCTTATATATACAATTATCTATTTTATCAAACACTTTATCTCCAAATGTTTTTTGATTAGTGGATATATGATATAAATATTTACCCATAGGTATTACTAAAATCATAAATATCGCCAATACTATTACTATCTGTACCATAAAAATTTTCCCCCCAATTCAACTTGCTTATTATCTCTATATTATTTAGAATTTTTCAGGATTAATAAGCGCATACACCAAATATACTATCAACATTACAATTACAACTGCCAGAAACCACATAGGTAATCCCTCCATATATTACATTATTTTTTTTCAGTTTGTTTCCCACACCAGCCAGCAAGCAACTTCATGGAAATAAATCCTATGGCCAATGATGCTATCATCACTATATCTAACATTTCGACTCCTCCATTTACTTTAGTTTATTTGATAAGTTTTGGTTTCATATTGCTACTTCATTTATCTTATCATTTTAGGTATAAAGATAGGGTTAAGATACATCTATTATTGATTAGTATTGCATAAATATAAATTTGAGGTTTTTAAATGAAATTCTAAAAATCGTATTCCCAGAAATTTTAATGTAATGTAGTAGTTTAAAATCATAAAAATTAAAATAAAATTATCTCTTCTATACTTAATTTAGACATAAAAAAAGGTGGCAAGTTTGCCACCTTTCAAAAATATTGTTATTTAATTTATATTAACATTCTGGAACTATGTCATTACTCATATCCATATCTAAATTTTTACCATGATAGTAAATAAAATCAATTACTTTACCACTAATCGTAACAGCAATCAAAGAATAAAAAATATCAAACGCTGATAGATAAAATAGTGATAACAACAATACAATAACATCCGTTGCTAGATAAACTTGCCCTATGTTCAAAGATGTAGTCTTAGAAATTACTAATGCTAAAGCATCGTCTCCTCCTGATGCACAACCTGCTTTTACTATTATCCCTACTCCTACTCCTACAGTTACACCTGCCAAAATAGTTGATAAAAGCATATTTTGTGATTGTGGTACAAGAGGTCCTATAGCCTCAAATAAATCATATAATACTGAAAAACTTATAGAAGCTACTATTGAATATATCAGGAATTTTTTACCGAAAAATTTATATCCTACTAAAAGTAGTAAACCATCAATTACAATATTTGCTATTGCTGGTTGTATGTTGAATAAATTTTTTAACAGTAGTAAAATACCTAACACTCCACCTTCTGTTATGTTGTTTAGATAGTAAAAATTATAAACTCCAAATGCTAATATTGCTGAACCTAATAATATAAGTCCAATCCTTTCTAAAAATAACCGCCTGGCCATATATATCCCTTCCTTTTTCTTAATTTATATATATTATATACAAAAGGATTGGCTTTGTATACCGCACTTTTTAAAACTTTAATTATACAAAATTTTTTTATTTTTTTCAATAGTTTTTTTATGTTTTTTCATGTTTTTTTAATAATTCTTTTGAACCTTAGTATTTTCAATGCCTTAAATGTTTTCTCATTTTACATAAGTTTATATTAATTTGACTTATAATTTAGTATAAATAAGTCTTTGTTTACATTAATTTTTTATTTGTTTAGAAATACTATCCAATAACTTATCACTAAGTTGTATTCAAATAAAGAGTTACTTTAGAAACTATATAAAGTAACTCTATAAATTTTGACATATGTAATCTTTTACCATTCACCCTTAAAGTCTGAGATATTATCCTTGTTGACCTCAACTTGTTTAATTTGTGTAACAGGCTCAACTTTTTCGCCTTTAAGGAAATTAGATGCCTTTTCTATGACTAATGCACCTTCTTCAACAGCAGACATATAAGTTGTACCATCTATTAACCCATCAGTTACAGCTTTTAATCCATCTTTACTTCCACCCAAGCCTATAACTTTAACTTTAAGACCAGCATCTTTTAAAGCTTGCCCTGCTCCTGTAGCAGAGTTATCATCTTGACATATTATAACATTAAAATCAGTTTTCTTTTGAATTAAATCTTCTGTTACCTTTAAGGCCTGCTCTTTCTCCCAATTTGAAGTTTGGTTATAAACTAAATGAAAATCCTATGAAATTGTATGAGTAAGAACAAATAAACCACCACCTTAATTTACATAAATAACTTTCTCTTACTATCTTCACTTCTTGTTTCCATAACAACACTCCTTTTATATTTATACTATAAACATACCTATATGCAATGTCAATAAACGTCACATACCCATTGAATTTCACGCTCTCCTTGTCCTTTATAAAAACATAGTCAATCAGTTCTGAATACTAGTCTTAGTTATCACTTCAAAGAAAATTTGCAAAGAAAGGGCATTCTTCAGATAGCTTTTGCTTAGCAAGCTAATCTGAGACGCCCTTTCTTTGATAAATGATATTGAATTTATAAACTGCTAAAAAAAAGCGTACCTTCTGTGGTATTTCACAGTCACAGCTTGCAAATGTTCTAGATATTTCCAGACAGAACCTCAATAAAATTGAAAACAGAAATGACAAAACTGAGCATACAGTAATGAAACGAAGACATACTACACTTTAAAATAATCTAAAATTATTGTGAAATGACTTTTCTATTTAAATAACTAATATATATTGTATTTTTGAATTGTGAATATGTAACTAAAATATTTAATCATAGTCTGGTGCTTTCTTTTCTGTATCACTATTTTTAGCCCAGAAAAAAAATACTACACCAAGAACTGACCATGCTATTAAAATTGCCCACTCATAAGGCCATAATAGAGATGCTGGAGCTCCTGGTAAATACATTAATCCTAAAAAAACACACATACATAATGATACGGCACCTACAAATTTATATCGTTTAACTTTATATGGTCTTATCATATTTGGTTCTTTATGTCTTAAAACAAGAAATGATATTGAAACCATCGAGTATGAAACTACGATTGAAGCTCCCCCAGCATCTGAAAGCCAAATCAACATATTTTCACCTAATAAAGGAACTATTGATGTAATTACTCCTATTAAAATAATTGCATTAGATGGAGTTTTATATTTTGGATGTAATTTAGCTAAAAATTTTGGTAGCATACCACAATTAGCCATGGAATATATGGCTCTGCTACCACCAACATAAAATGAATTCCAACTAGTAAGTATGCCTGCTATTCCACCAAGAATCAATATTTTAGATGCAATTTGGCTTCCTCCGTATACATTTCCCATAGCATCAGCAGTTACAAGTTGAGATGTCTGCATTTGTGAATCTGGCATTGCAAGTGATACTCCAAAAATTATCATTGCATACCACAAAACAGCCATAATCACAGATAGAATAAGTATATTACCTATTTTTTTGAAAGGGACATTCATCTCTTCTGCTGCTTGTGGTATAACATCAAATCCTACATACATAAAAGGTGTCATAACAGCAACTGTAAGTATTCCAGTTATACCATCTTTAAATAGTGGTTGAGCATTACCTAAGTCTCCATGAGTAAATGAACCAAACATAAGTGCTAATCCGATTAATGTAATCATAACAGTAAGTATACCCTGCAAAAATGCTGCTGTTTTTACTCCAAAATAGTTTACAACAGATATTACTATCGAACTTAAAACACCAACTATTACCCAAGTAAAATATACATCAAATCCTGCTACTTCATACAAAAATCCTTTAATATATCCAGGAAATATATATTGCAACACAGTAGGCAATGCGACTGCTTCAAAAGCTATAACAGAAACATAACCCAAAATAATAGCCCATGTACATACAAATGATGCATTTCTTCCTAGTGCTCTATAGCTAAACACTTGTTCTCCTCCACACTTTGGCATAGAAGATGTTAATTCAGCATAAACTTGTCCAACAAATAATACCATTACTCCTCCAATACCAAAAGCTATAATTGCTCCTAATGTACCAGCTCTTTGAATCCACTCACCAGATAAGACAACCCATCCCCACCCAATCATTGCTCCAAACGCTAATACAAAGACATCTCTTTTATTTAAAACCTTATCAAATTTACTATTGCTTTCCATAGGTTTTCCCCCTTTACAAATTAGTCTATAAATCTAATATTAATTTTTCTCAATATCTATCCCTCCAATATCAATTGATATCATTAAAAAATGACATAAAAATTTAGTATAAATACTTTCAAAATTTTCATTAATATTAGTTTAACATAAAATAACAATTCGTAAAACATTTTGAAGTTGTTTCTATGAAAAAGAAATAAATTTAAAGTAGATTATTTCTAAATTTATTTCTTTTAAAATCTAAACTATACATAAATAATTATTCCTAAAATACTATTTTTATCTCAATATCTGTTTTTACATTCATTAACCACTTTCTCTATCTACTTCTTAAATCTAACTTCAGCTGCCTTTGCATGTGCATATAGCCCTTCTTCTTTTGCTAGTTTTTCTGCAACAGGTGCTAATACTTTTATAGCCTTTTCATTCAGTATCTGCTTTGTACAAGTTTTTATAAAAGTACCAACCCAAACACCACCAGTATATCTTGATGCTTTAAGTGTTGGTAATGTATGATTTGTACCTGAAACATAATCACCAAATACCTCAGCAGACAAGTTACCAATAAATAGTGAGCCATAGTTAGTTAATTTATCACAAATTTCTTCGTATTTATTTACTGCTATTTCTAAGTGTTCAGGTGCATAAAAATTACTTATTTTTACTGCTTCATCTATATCATCAACCAGTATTATTTCACCATTATTTTTCCATGAATTATATGCAATATCTTTTGTTGGTAAATCTTCTAACATGATTTTTATATTTTTTTCAACCTCTTGTGCTATTTCTAAACTATCAGTTAATAATATACCCCTTGCATTTAAATCATGCTCACATTGTGCCAACAAGTCAGCCGCAATATAAACTGGATTTGAAGTTTCATCAGCTATTATAAGAACTTCACTTGGACCAGCTACAAAATCAATTCCAACTTGCCCATAACATTGTCTTTTTGCTTCTGTTACAAACTTATTTCCTGGCCCTACGATTATATCAACAGGTTTAATCTTTTCTGTACCATATGTAAATGCTGCTATAGCTTGAACTCCTCCAGTTGCATATATTTCATCAGCTCCTGCTATATCCATAGCTACTAATGTTTTAGGATTTATATTTTTAGTGTTTTTCATCGTTGGTGAACAAGCCACTATTCTTTTTACTCCTGCAATTTTTGCAGGTATTATAAGCATAAGAGCTGTTGAAAATAAAGGATATTGGCCACCTGGAACATATGCAAGGCATGATTCTATAGGAATATTAGTTTGACCTAAAATAACGCCTGGATAGATTTCTTTTTCAAAAGAATTTTCGAAACTAGCCTTTTGGGCTTTTGCAAATTCTCTTATATTTTTAGTAGCAATTTTCAAATTGTTTATAAATTCATCATCTACATGTTTATAGGCTTCTTTTATTTCTTCTTCAGTAATTCTGAATTCATCTCTTGTATTTTTATCAAACATTTCATTATATTTTTTCAAAGCAGTCTCTTTATTATTTCTTATATCTTCTATTATAGAACTTACTTGTTCTCTTAGTATTTTTTCATCTACCTTTTCTTTTATATTTGATTTTTTTATACTCTTCATCTTTTTCCTCCTAGTTTTATAATGTTATCATTCTAGCAATAAATAAAAACTCCCACCCTCTATCAATAACTAGAGGATAGGAGTTTAATCATATTGTACTCACCTCACTGACTGAGCACTATTTGTCTAATAACTATACTTATATTTCCGTTAATCTTTCTGAATTTTCTCTTTATTATACATAATATGATATATTTTAACTATTAATTTGTCAATGAAATTTTTTATCTTCTACAGCAATTGCAATTACATCTATCACATTTGCATCTGTCACAATTACACTTATGACATTTACATCTATCACAATTATGGTTATTATTGTTGTTTCCATTTCTTCTAGCTTCACATTCCATACCTTCGTCAAAGAATCTTCTAGACTCTTCTAGAGATTCTATACCTTGATAATTATAAGCTGAGTGTTCATTCCAAGATTTTTCTGCTTTTTCCCACATTTTTCTAGCTTCATTTTCAAATTTTCTTGCTTCTCTTCCTCTTTCTTCAGCTTCACAGAATGCTTCTCTTGCTTCTCTTTCTCTTTTTTCAGCTTCTCTTCTAAATCTATCACAATTTCTGTTTCTGTCTATGTCACAGTCTCTATTTCTATCTCTATCACAATCTCTGTCTCTATCTCTATCTCTATCTCTGTCACAATCTCTATCTCTATCTCTGTCACAATCTCTATCTCTATCTCTGTCACAGTCTCTATTTCTATCTCTATCCCTATCACATGAATTATTCTCATCTTGGAACCATCTTGATGTAGAATAACTTCTTCTATACCAATCTCCTGAACATCTATTATTTCCCATATAGCATATCTCCTTTTAATTTTAATTTTTTATGAGATGTTTTGTTTCATCTCATAGTATATAGTATTAAAATTTTCAAAATATGTTACATAGAAACCTATATTATTTTCTTTTTAGCTTATTTTCAACATTTTATTCATTTTTTCACAATATCCTTTATCTTTTATTAGACATAAACTGTTATTTATTTCATACTCAGAGTCAGCATAAACCATAATAGCAAGCTCATCATCATCATTTAAAATATCATAATTTACTAAGCAATTCCCAACTATATTCAATATTTCATCTTTATTACATTTTTTAAATCTAAGAAGTGCTCCACACTTTTCTCTAACTATTTTATTTACTTGTATTCTATCTTTAGTAAAAGAGTCTATACTAGAAACTCTATTATCTATTATATCAATAACATCTGAGTAAACTGCACTTCCTGTTGCTAGACTTCCAGCTCCCTTACCTACAAAAGAAACTTCTCCTACTGAATCTCCATTTACTATGACAGCATTAAACTCATTGTCTATTCTAGCAAGTATGTTATCTTTTTCCACTAGAACAGGTCTAACAAATGCACTTACTTTGTCATTTTCATATTTGCTTTGACCAATTAATTTTATCTTACAATTTAATTTTTTTGCATATTCTATGTCTTTTTCATCTATATCTGTAATTCCTTCTAAATATACATCTTTCCAGTATACTCTATTATCATAAGCTAGAGTTGACAATATTGATAGTTTTCTAGCAGCATCATATCCTAAGACATCTGACTCTGGGTTTGCTTCAGCAAAACCTAATTCTTGAGCTTGTTTTAATGCCATGTCATAAGACAAATCCTCATCATACATTTTAGATAATATAAAGTTAGTAGTTCCATTCAAAATAGCATTTATGCTATCTATATTATTTCCTTCTAATGATTCTATTATAGGCTTTAATACTGGTATACCTCCAGCAACCGAAGCTTCAAATTTAATACTTACTTTATTTTCACTAGCTAATTTTGCAAGCTCATCTCCACATTCAGCTAATAAATCTTTATTTGCTGTAACAACATGAATTTTATTATTTAATGCTTTTTTGATATAAGATAGTGTTGGTTCTAAACCACCCATAACTTCAACTAATATATCTATATCTTTCTCAAATATGTCATCTATATTATTAGTTATTATATTAGAGTATTTTTTTTCTTTATGTTTTTCTAAATTATTAACTAAAATTCCAACTATTTCTATATTTCTTTTCTCTTTATTATTATCTATTATATCTATAAGTCCACTTCCTACAGTTCCATATCCTAGTACTCCAATTTTCACTTTATTTTGCATTTTATTTTCCTCCTAAATTTATAATTTTCCGTTTTTTTTTAATTTTCAATCTTTTATTGTAATAAAAATAGACCCATCCCTATATAAAGGGACGAGTCTATGTTCGCGGTTCCACCCAATTTGATTTTTGTCAATTATTGACAAAATCCACTTTGTACTTTAACGCAGTTAACGGTTAATCTTACTAAAACTCTTTTTAGAGTAACTTCAGATAACAGCTCCTAGGTAGTTTTCAATCCCTCTAATTTAAAAAGTCTTTCAGCCGATGGACTTTTCTCTCTGATAATCGAATTAGATTTACTCTTCCTATTCATCGCTTTTATAATTTTTTATAATTCCTTTTTATACTTTCAAATAATATTTTAAATAACAAAAAACTCCCATCCTTATAACATAAGGACGAGAGTATAATTCCCGCGGTTCCACCTAATTTAGTTTTCATTTTTTATGAAAACCCACTTTAAACTTTAACGTAGTTAACGACTATTCTTACTAAAATCTATTAATATAGATAACTTCAGAAAGTAGCTCCTAGGTAGTTTTCAATCTCTCTAATTTAAAAAGTCTTTCAGCCAGCGGACTTTTCTCTCTGATAATCGAATTAGATTTACTCTTCCTATTCATCGCTTTTTTATTTATTATATTGTAATTCATTTTAAACCCTTACAAATAAATTGTCAATAGTTTTTTTAAATTTTATTTTTTATACTTAATTTATAAATCCGAAAATTCTATTTCTAATTTCTTACTTAGCTCACTACTGATTTCTCTTTTATAATTGCATTTTTCACTATTATTTTTGCTTCTAACTGGCAACGAGACAATAAATTCACTTCCAACACCAAGTTGACTCTTTAAAGATATACTGCCATCATGCAATTCAACTAAAGATTTCACTAGTGAAAGCCCAATTCCACTGCCCTTAACTCTATAAGAAAGTTCATTGTCAATTTGTTCAAACCTATTAAATATTTTATCTATTTTTTCTTTTGGTATACCTATTCCACTATCAGATATTTTCATTTCAAACATATTATCTTTCACATATAAAAATATATTTATTTTCCCATTTTTTTTATTGTACTTAATTCCATTAGAAAGTAAATTCAATATTATTCTTTCCAATTTTTCTGAATCAAATAACATTGAAAATTCCTCTATTTCTGTGTCAAATGTAAGTTGTATATTATTTTGACTTGCAAAATCGGCTACAGACATACATATATCTTCCACAAATGATATTATATCAGACTCTTTTGGCCTAAAATCTAAGTATCCCGACTGCATTTTTGTAAAGTCTAGAACATTATTTACTAATCTCAATATTCTATTTCCATTTTGTTTTACTATACCTAGATTTCTTTTTAGAGTATCATTTGATTCTATTAAGTCTGCCTCTTTCTTTTCTATTACTTGTAATGAAGATGATATTAAATTTATAGGAGTTCTAAGTTCATGAGATAGATTTGCAAAAAACTCCATTCTATTTTTATCCATCTCTTCTTCTAATTTTTTTCTTCTACTTATATCCCTTGCTGTACCAATTATTCCAATGACACTACCATAACTATCAAAATACGGTCTTTTTGTAATCTCAATACACTTGTTTTCGTTATGTATAATCATATTTGATTCAAATGTAACAATCTTTTTATTTTCAACTACATCCTTATCACTTTTACATATCTTGTCTATTAGAGATTCTTCTGTTGATATTTTATGACTATTCTTACCTAGTAATTCTTCTTTATTCATACAGGCTAGATTCAAAAATCCTGAATTAAACCCAATATAATTTCCATATACATCTTTATAAAACATATTCTCTGGTATTGAGTGTTCAATCATTTTCATTAAGTTTTTTGAATCATAGTTTTTATTATTATATCCACTGTATATTACATTATCTATTATTCCTATAGTTCCTAAAAGTTCGTTTTCATCATATAAGAAATATTTTTCAACCATAAAAAATGTTTCTTCGTACTCAAATAATTTTTGTAAAAATCTTTTTTTACTAGATATTCCTTCTAAATAGTCATCCCTAAATAATTTTCCAGTTCGTTCTCCCCATACTTCTATATCATTTTTTCCAAATATATCTTTTGTAGTTTTAATTTTGTTATTTAATATTGATATTAAATTTTCACTACAATCTATATATATTCCTTCTTCATCTTTAACATAAGCTAGTTTTTCTTTTTTATCAAATGAATCGATTATCTGTCTATAATCGAATACAATTTTACTAAAATACAAAACTATGTACGTATCTCCAACTATTTGTTTTCTTATATTTATCCAATTTTTAAGTGCTGGAATATATCTTTTTATACAATCTACATTATCTGAGAACAACTCTTTGGAATATTTTTTTGCTCTAAATATAGGTAATACATCTAATATATTTTTATCACAAATTCCCTCTTCTAGTTTCAATACTTGACTCATACCTTTACTTATATATTCCACTCTATATTCTATATCTTCATGTTCTCTTATAATCTTACAGTATAAAAAAGGCACAGGTATATTTTTTATAAAATTCACATATTTATTATGGATTTCCATATCCTAACCACTACCTCTCAATGTTATTTATAATAATACTTCTTAAGTAATTATATGACATTTTTCTATTAATTATAACATATTTTATAACAAATATTTGTGAATAAATTTAATTTTATGTAATTTATTATTTGTTTATAATTATTTGTGTCGCTTTTTTTTCATCAGTAATGATATGTGTTATGTATCCAGTCTTCAATGCACCTGTTATTGAATCTATACTAGAATCTGAACATATAGCTATTACTTTTTTTGCCTTTTTTAATTTTTCAAGAGGTATTTGTATGACATAATCACTATCACTTTTAATTATTTCTCCATCTTTATTAAAATAATAAGATAAAAAGGAACCTATTGCTTTCTCTTTTGTAAGCTTCTTTCCAAATCTAATCGCAGTAGCTTGGTCTGGAACCTGAGGATAATTATCAACAGATAAAATTATTGTATCTATATTATCCCATTTTTTCTCCATACTTTGATAATTTTCAGTTTTCAAATAGATATTTCGTTCTTCACTACTAGTTGGAAATGCAGGCGCATATAAAAATACAGGACTAAATCCTGTACTATTTGAAAATACAGATATTAATTCATTAGGGTGATATCCTTTGTTTGGTATGTTAGCCATTCCAACCAATGGATATACTTCTCCTTTAAAAGTACAAGTATCCTCACTCTTTTGTATTTCTTCTATTATATTACCTATAGTATATCCCCATCCTATACCGACATTACTAACCTTAGGTAATTCTTCTTTTATATATTTTATTCCATGACTTAGTATAGTTTGTTGAGTTATATATTCGGTTTTAGCTTCTGGTACTATTAGTCCACCCCTAATGTTAAATATCTCTTTCACCTGATTCATCAGCAAATCATTACTAGAAAATAGTTCCCTAATCTCTATCTTTACTATTCCAATTTCTTTTGCTCTATTTAACATTTTACTTATTAATGGTCTTGACACGCCTAAAACTTTTGCAATCTCTGCTTGAGTTTTATTATCTTCATAATACATTTTTGATACTTCTACTAATTTCAACATTTCGTTTTCAATAGTCATATTTTCATCCTTTCAAAGCTGATTTTAAGATAAAATTATCTCATTAGATAAAATTTGTCAAGTTGTATAAAAAATTTAAAAAGCCCAGAAAAATTCTGGACTTTTTAGCTTAAATATTAACATTCTTGCATTAATTCAATTATAAAACCACCATTAATTATAAACGCACATTTTAAGTTATCTCCTACTTTAAAAGGTTCTAAAATTACTTCATTCTCATTTAGATATTTGTCCATGCTTTTTACTTTATAGGCAACATGAGGATTTTTTTGCATTATTTCTGGAAGTGGGCTTCCCTCAACAAATCTTAAATATTCATATTTGAAATCTGTGTATTTGGGGTCTGTTATATACACCTTCAATTCTTCATTAAACTCTTCATTCTCTTGTGGCTTATCTGTTATCACACCTATATGTACAAATTCCATAAATTCCCCTCCAATTATATTGAAACCTATATATTAAACTTGATTTATACTACTTATATTCTTCTTTTAATTCTTCAAATAACTTGTATGCTTGTTCTGGAGTATTATTTTCATGAACTACAGCCTTTATTGCCTTTATCATAGCTTTTGGGTTTTCTGATTGGAATACATTTCTTCCCATATCAACTCCTGCTGCTCCTTCATTTATAGCTCTATAAGCCATTTCTAACGCTTCTTTTTCTGGAACTTTTTTCCCTCCTGCTATGACTATTGGCACTGGACAAGCAGATGTTATTTTCTCAAAATCCTCACAATAATAAGTCTTTACTATACTTGCTCCAAATTCAGCTAACATCCTAGTGGCTAATAGAAAATATTTCGCAGTTCTTTCCATCTCCTTACCTACTGCAACGACACCCAAAACTGGTATTGAATATCTATTTCCCATATCTATTGTTTTGACTAAATTTTCTATAGCCTTACATTCACCTTCAGCCCCCATAAATGTCTGTATAGCTAAGCATGATGCATTCATTCTTATCGCATCTTCTATATCAACTCCTATAACTTCCCTACTCATATCCTCTCTAAGTACGGAGCTCCCAGCTGAACATCTAAGTGCTATAGCTTTATCTTGAGTGGGATTTATACACGTTCTTAAAGCCCCTCTTGTAGCCATAAGACAATCTGCATCTTCTATAAGGTCAGGGATTGAAAGGTCTAATCTTTCCAATCCTTGAGTAGGACCCATTATATATCCATGGTCAAAAGCTAGCATCAATGATTTTCCTGTTTTAGGATTAAATATCTTTGATAATCTATTTTTCATTCCCCAATCTACATTGTCCATTCCTTTTAAATAAAAACTCTGTTGAAGTGGTTTTATCCCTATTCCATAATCTTTTGGTAATATTATTCCATCTTTATCTGCCATTTTTTATCTCCCTTTAATTTAGTCTAATTTTTTTTAAAGTAAGGTGTATTGCATGGTGAATTGAAATATCTCAATAATTCATCATCCATTCTAGCTATAAATAGTTGGAATCCAGCTGTTTCTTGAGTAGTCAAAAGTTCTCCAACACAATTTGAAACTATTTCTATATTTTTTTCTTGTAATATTTTATGACACTTTCTATAAACTATTAACATTTCCATTAAAGTAGTAGCTCCTGAACCATTAACTACTAACATTACTTTTTCACCATCTTTGATATCCAAATCCTTTATTAAAGCCTGTGTCATTATTTCAGCAGTTTCATCAGCAGACTTCATTTCCATACGTCCACCTCCACCTTCTCCATGTTGCCCCATTCCTATTTCCATTTCATTTTCTCCAAGTTCAGAAATTACCATACCTGTAGATGGATGAGTTGCTCCTTTACATGCAACAGCTATAGTTGCCATATTATCAGCAAATTTTTGTGCTATTTCTGCAACTTCATCTAAAGATTTTCCTTCTTTAGCAGCCCCTGCAGCTATTTTATATAAAGGTATACATCCGACCAATCCTCTTCTATCATCACTATTTTCTCTTGGTGCATTTGCTATATCTTCTTGAGTAACAACTTTTCTAACATTTAATCCTTCTTTTTTAACTTGTTTCATAACAAGGTTTCCTGTCAACATATCTCCAGCATGATTAAGAACTACAAATAATACACCTTTCCCTTTGTCTGCCATCTTTATAGCCTCTAAACAAGAATTTGGTCCTGGAGCGGCAAATACATCTCCGACTACAGCTATATCAACCATTCCATCCCCAACAAATCCACTTAAAGCTGGTTCATGACCTGCTCCTCCTAAAGTAACTATTGTTACTCTGTCTTCTTCTTCCAACTTTTTGTTTATTACTAAATTTGAATCTGTAACTCTTAGTAAATCCGAATTTGAAAGTTCTAAACCTTCTAAAACTTCTCTAGCTAAATCTTCTGGTTGGTTAATAAATTTTTTCATTGACATGATAAATTCCCCCTATTAAATTTGTTATATTGATTAATTGCTTTGTTAATCTTTTTTATAATGCACTATATAAACCTTTAAACATTAATGATATAGAAACAGCACCTGGGTCCATATGCCCTAAACTTCTTTCTCCTATACTTTTTGCTCGTCCAAATTTTGCTATGTAAGTTTTAGTGTTTTCTGCGCCTTCTACTGCTTTCTCATAACTCACTTTAAAAACATCTTTTATGTTGTCACTTTCAGTATTATACATAGCATCTATTGCTGGGTATAATGCATCTACTAGTGTTTTTTGACCTACTTTAGCAGTAGAAATAAGAGATAAATTTTCTCTTGCTTCAATAAACATCTCTTTTACTTCTTCTATTTTAAGTTCTTTTTTATCTTCTATCCCTTCAGCCATTCCCTCAAATATAGTTCCCCATAAAGGACCTGCTGATCCCCCATTTACATTCATACATAAAGTACTCAAATCTTCATTAATTGATTTTATACTATCATCATCATGTTCTTCTAAAGCTCTTTTTCTCATACAATCCGCTATTCTATCTATAGTAACTCCATGGTCACCATCTCCAACTATACCATCTAGTTCACATAAATATATCTTATTTTCTTTTAATATTTCTGCTGCACTTATTAGCATTTTTCTCCATGTAGCTGTTGACAACATTGAATCATCTCCTTAGCAATATCTTAACTCAATATTATCATATGTAATAACAAATGTAAATTATTTTTAGAAAACGTTTTTACAAAATTTACATTTGCAATATTAAATACCAATTTTTATTTTAATATTTCATTTCTTATCTTTCTAAAATACAATCTTGAATTTAATTCATAGCCTACAACAATAACCCAACTACTAAAATATATCCATGTCATAAGTACAATTATTTCAGCTATACTTCCATATATTACTTCATAGTTAGCATAATAATTTGTATAATAAGAATAGAAAAATGATACTACAAACCAAGCAAATGTAGCAAAAATAGCACCTGGAGCAGATTCTTTCATAGTCAAACTCTTATTAGGTGTATACTTATATAAAAATGTAAATATTACTATTATTGTTGCAATACCTACAGTGTATCTTAGAATATCCCATATTTTTATGAATATCTCATCTAATCCTATAAAGTTAAAAATAAAGTAACCTATCTTCTCTCCATAAACCAAAAATATCATAGATAAAAAAATCAATACCAAAAGCATAATTGTAAATAAAAATGATATAGATAAAATTTTAAAAAAAGACCTAGTTTCTTTAACCTTATAAGCTCTATTCATTCCTTTAATAAGTGCTTTTACTGCTCTTGAAGATGTCCACATAGTAAGTACAAAACTGACAGCTAAAAAATTTAAACTTCTATTGTCTATTGCAGAAACTATAATTGAAGATAATACATCAAAAGCACTCTCTGGCATCATATTTCTAAATAAGGCTATATATTTATTTAAATGAAGAACTGGTATATATGCTATAGAACTTATTGTAAATATCAAAAAAGGAAATATAGACAACATTAAGAAAAAAGATACTTCTGCTGATTTTGAACTTAATTCACTGTAATTAGATTTTGCAACTATATACTCAATTAATTTTTTATCTATCCCAAACATAAATATCCCCTTTTCTCTAATATTAATTTCATTATACAATATTAATTATACTCAGATTCATGCCATAATATAATTATTTAAACAAAAATAACATAAATAAAAACTGAAAATAATAATTCTACTAACATTTTAATTTTCTAGGCAACGAAAGTAAAATTATAATCTTGAATTAAATAGATATTATTAGGTTATAATTATGATTATATACAAGCTTCTAGTGGTATTAATTTAAAAAGATGAAATTAGAGATGTATTTTCTAATTGAATTGACAACATAAAAGAGTTTTTAGCAACAACAAATAAAAATATTAAACAAACTAGTATTATCAGGGTGACTTTTAATTTTATTATCTTTTCTTCTTAAACAATTATTGATTATGTAAAATTATATCAAATCAATATTAATCTTATGTTTATAATTTAAGAAATATATAATAAATGTTAAATATTTATGGTTATAATGTTTATCTTTCGAATAAAATACATTATAATTAAAAGTAAAGTTACAAATTTGCTATAATTTTAACAAATTAATTTTCAGAATTATACAAATTTTACATTAATTGTTAATACAAAATCTATTTAAATAATATTTTTATACTCAAAAATAAATAAAGTGGAGGTCTTAAAATATGAGTAACTTTATAGTATGTAGTTATTGTGGAGAAAAGATGGATAAGTCTAAAAATAAGTATATAACTTACTCTGAAAAAGATAGTTGTAATGAAATAAATATTTGTACTAATTGTGCTTTAGATTTGTTTGAAAAAACTAATGAAAAATCAAAGATTAAATATGCAAAAGCTTTAACAAAACAAATAGGATAAAAACACAATATAAATTGGATAAATAAGAAAAGCACCTTTTAACTATAGGTGCTTTTTCTATGTATAGATAACCTATGTATAGATAACATCATAAGATATTTAGGTAGATTAATACAGATATTTATACTTATCTCTTTATATTTCCGTATTTTTAAATATTAAACTCAGATTCATAGCAGTAGCACATATACTATATTTTACTTCTGTTGGCAAGTAATCTACTCCATTCATAAAATCTACAACATATTGTTCTTCAACATGTGCAACTTTAGCTATAAATTCAACATTAAGTTCATATGTATCGATTAGTAAACTTAAAATACCTCTAATCCTAGAATCTGAATCAACATCTATAGTATATTCGAGTTGCAAAACAAAATTTATCCATTTTACCCATAAATCTAAATCTGCTGTAAATTCTTTTTCATATTTTTTATAATTTCTTAATTTTTCTGATTCTATTTTAATCAAATTTGATAAAATATTTTCATTTATGTAATATTCATCAATTAATTTATTAAGTAAAGGCTCTATGTAATTACTATCTATCTTTTTTACTTCCATATAAATTAAACTCCTATAAATAAAATTATTAAATGTATTTTTATTGTATCACACTTATATAGTTTTAAGTATAATAAAGCAATTCTAAAACCTTGAAATATAAACTTTTTTATTTCTTTATTTTTCATTGTAATATTTTAGTAACTCTTTATTCTTATTCTCTTGCTATACTTTGATTAAGAAAGTTAAATATAATTTACTGATTATTTTATGAAAAACATTTTGAAATATTAATATTTACGAGGAGGAAATACAATGAATAAAAGAGCAAAACAAGCATTTCTTCAAACAATCCCAAACTTAATAATTGTATTATTAGCAGTCATATTTACATTTTATACTAATACATTTGACCTTGATTTAAAAGTATTACTTTTATTACCTATAGTATATATTGCTTTATTTTTATATTATTATACAAAAACTAAGAGAGATTAATAGTAGGTCTGAAAAATAAATCTATTTTTAAAACAAATGTCTTTAAAGTTTACATACTAAAAAAATATACTGTAAAGGAGGTTACTTTTATTGAATTCACAAGAAAAATTTATAAACTTATTAAATCCAATATATATTGAAAATGAAGTAAAAAGAAAGAAAATCCAAATTATAATATTTTTTTCTATAACTTTTGGACTTACTTATTTACTAGGTTTACTATTGTATTTTATGAAGTTTATTAAACCAGAAAATTTTGCATCATTCATGATGATTTTACCATTATCCTCAGTTGCCATTGCAAAATTTTACACTGAAGGGAAAACTAACGATAAGTATAAGTTTTATTCACTAATAATACTGTTTTTTCTTGCTTATTTTTTGTTATTTATTATTGAATCATTAAATTTAATAAATAATGATAAGTTAGAAATAATGAATCTTATATTAACTTTTTTAAGTAGTTTATGTGTTATTATTTATTCTTTTAAATCAAAAGATTTATATCTTCTAAAAAATTTTAAAATAAGTGCTTTATTAATTATTTACTTTATATTTTCTCAAATCATATTTGGATTGATGATAAGTAAAAACCAACTTAACTATAATGGAATTTTATATTATATGCTTACTCCCTTAACATCATTAATATCTATTTATCATTTTTTATGTGAAGAATATGGTTGGAGATATTATCTACAAAATCTCTTTTTTGATAAATTTTCTAAAAAAACAGGTGTCATAATGGTAGGTATTTGTTGGAGTTTATGGCATTTACCGCTACAATTTACATTATATAGCCCAGAAGCTCCAATAATTGGAAGTACAGTGCATTTGATATATGGAATTGGACTTTCTATATTTTTAGGTTATGTTTACATGAAAACTAAAAATATATGGGTTTGTTCTATAATTCATGTTTTAGTTAATAGCTTATCTCTTATAGTTCTTGACAGCGACGCTGAAACAATTTCTAGCTATTATAATATTGTAGAACGCCTAATATTTATATCTTTATTTTATATCCCGTTTCTGTTTACAAAAGAGTACAAACAAAATATATAAAAATTAATATCAATATATCTTATGACAATAATCTCATATTATTTAATTATCAAAAATATACAGTTGTATAGAATTTAATAAATCATTCATTACAAATATAACAAAAAAATATCAAAACAAATAATTAAAATAATAATTTTCGTAAAATACTTTTTAAATAAAAAACTGACTGTCAATTAAATGTCAGTCAGTTTTTTATAATGCTTTTATTTAAATACAAATAAAATTGCATCTTTTAATACTTATTTATTATTATTCTATGTAGCAATTTAGTCTGTTTTATTTTAATTTTGATACCATAATATCTATATATTCTTTTAAACCTCTAAGCTTTTCATCTGCTTCAACATCACTAGTTCCTTTTACAGCTATATAAAATTTCAGCTTTGGTTCTGTTCCTGATGGTCTTATAGCTACCCAAGACTCATCTTCCAAGAAATATTTTAAAACATCAGACTTAGGAAGATTATCTACACCATTTTTATAGTCTTTTTTATCAATTACCTTTATATTATTTATACAATCAATTTGATTTTCTCTAAAATAAGATATTATCTCTTTTATTTTTTCCACACCTTCTATACCTTTTAAAGTTAAAGATATAGTCTGTTCTTTAAAGAATCCATATTTCTTATACAGTTCTATTAAGCCTTCATATAAGCTCATACCTTTTGAATAGTAAAATGCTGCCATTTCAGATATTAATAATGATGAAACAACACCGTCTTTATCTCTTGCATGAGTTCCAACTAAATAACCATAACTTTCTTCATATCCAAATACATAATTTCTATCTTTATTTTCTTCAAATAATTTTATTTTTTCACCAATAAATTTAAAACCTGTAAGAACATTTAGTACATCAACATTATTTTCTTTTGCTATATCTGCTCCAAATTCTGATGTAACTATAGTTTTTATCATTGTAGGATTTTCTTTTAATTTGTTATTTTCTTTTAAGCCTTCTATTATATAGTGTGTCAACATTCCACCAATTTGATTTCCTGTAAGTAATACATATTCACCTGTAGTAGTTCTTACAGCTACACCTACTCTATCACAATCTGGGTCAGTTGCTATTACAAGGTCTGCTCCTTTTTCTTTTGCAAGTAATATTCCTCTATTTAAAGCTTTTTTTTCTTCTGGATTTGGGTAATCAAGCCCTGCAAAATTTGGGTCTGGATTTTCTTCTTCTGGAACCACTAATATGTTTTCAAATCCTACTTCTTTTAATGCTCTTCTTATTGGAATATTGCCAGTTCCACAAAGAGGTGTATAAACTATTTTAAAATTTTTACCTACGCTTTTTACTAAATCTTTTCTTATAACTTGACTTTTTACAGCTTCTATAAATTCAGTATCCTGTGTTTCGTCCAATAAGACTACTAAATTTTTATTAGCTTCACTTAAAGTTGGTATTATACTATAATCATGTATGCTATTTACTTTTTCTGTTATTGCATTTGCAATATCTGGCATAACTTGTGCCCCATCTTCCCAGTATACTTTGTATCCATTGTATTCAGGTGGATTATGGCTAGCTGTTATAACTATCCCTGCTATTGCATTTAGATTTCTAACAGCAAAAGACAATTCTGGAGTAGTTCTTAAACTATCAAATATATATGCCTTTATACCACACGCTGCTAATGTATTTGCAGATTCTATACAAAATTCTCTAGATTTATGTCTATTATCATGAGCTATTACTACACCCCTATTTTTTTCTTCCTCTGTAGTATTTTCTAGTATATAGTTTGCCAATCCAAAAGTAGCTCTTCTAACTGTGTACTTGTTGATTCTATTAGTCCCTACTTCAATTACACCTCTAAGACCAGCAGTTCCAAATTCTAAATCCTTATAAAATCTATCTTCTATCTCTTTTTCATTATCTTTTATTTTATCTAATTCTAGTTTTGTATCTTCATCAAAATATGAACTCTTTACCCATTCTTCATAAGTTTTAGTATAATCCATAATAAAATCCTCCCTATTTTATCCATTTATTATAATTGCATAGATAAATCTTTTTTATACAATTATGACTCTTCTATATACTTATTAATTGACTTAATAAAAATATTTGCAATCATTCTATGACCTTCCTTAGTTGGATGTAATCCATCAAAATATAATTTTTTATATCCTTCCTTTTCCATACTTTTATTATATTCAGAATAAAAATCTACAAAATCAGTATTAAATGTCACACTAAATTTTTTTATCCAATAATTGTATGACTCTAACTTTTTTGATACTGTATTAAAATCCGTAAAGCTACTCCAGTCTTCCCTAACATTTGGAATATCTGGTTTAAGTGGTATACCTATTATTGGTATAATATTTTTAGCATATGCTTGATGTACCATAGCCATTATATTAGAATTAATAACTTCATTTCCTGCTCCAGCAATAAAATCATTAGTACCACCCATTATAAAAACTATATCGGGAGAATTCTGTAAAACATCTTCATTAAATCTAACTAACATACCACTTGTTGTATCACCATTTATACCCTTATTTATTATTTCTAATCTAGTCTCTTGACTCACAATGTTTGTCCATGAATTACTTCGTGATACACCAAATCCATATGTTAAACTGTCTCCTAAGCAGACTATTTTCATCTTATCCCCCCCTTAGCTATATTTTTTCTGTTTCAAGAATAATCTAACAGTTTAATTAATTCATATTTTATACTTTTTTTCCTTCTAAGTAAAGTTATTATATTCACTAAATTAATATACATATATATCTAAACTCTGTCTTCCCCAATTAGATGCTTTTCCTTCACTATTCATAAATATATCTATTCTGTTACCTTTAATTGCACCTCCACAGTCTTCTGCAACAAATGTCATGCCTAATCTAGGTATATATACTTTTGTTCCATATGGTATTATATTTGAGTCAACTGCAATTACTCCCCATCTTGGCGTTGTACCAGTAGATGTTATAGTATCTCCTGCATATGCAGTAGCAACCACTCTCATATGTTTTCTTCCTCTTGTATTTGCTCCTCTTGATGCAATTAAGACTTTTTCTTTAGTTCCATTTTTTATAATTTTTGCAGTTGGTTCTTTAGAAATTACTTCTTTTGATAAGACTTTTTTGACTAGCTCCCCATCATGGTAAGTTAAATTATAGACTAGTTTTTTCTCTCCTTCTATTCCCTCCTGATAGACTTTAGATTTTCCTTTTACTAAATTGCTATCATTCACATGTTTTGTGTCAAATGGTATTTTTTCAAATTCTTCTTTTTGATTTTTAGTTACTTTAACAACCTTAATTTTCATATTATCCTTTAATTCTGTATTCAAACTTGGATTAATTTTATCTTCAGAATTGTATTTCACTCCCTGTTCATCCAAAAGTTCTTCAACTGTCTTTTTAAATGAAGATACTTTTTGTTCTTGGCCTTTAACAGTTAGACTTATCTCTTCTTTATTTAATATAGAATATATGCTTACTAAACTCATTAAAATTGATACACTTAATAAAGATGATATTATTATTTTCTTTTCTCTTTTTTCCATAATATTTCCCCTTTCATGTTCAAATTTTAAATTAACTTATTTATTACAGTTTTAATCCTATATTATATATGTATATTATAACTTTCTAAATTTATGTAACTTTTTTGTAACTTCTAAATTTATTTTATTCATAATTTTTTTATATTCTACGGTTAATGACTTATTTCATACAAATTAAATTTCTATGTTTGATAACTTATTTTATAAAATAAAAAGCTAGAAATAAGATATTTACTTTATTAAGTATCCTACTTTCTAGCTTTTTATTTACTAAGTTTAGGTTGTCACACTAAATATTTATTCATTATTTATCTTTTAACATTTTCTCCAATTCTGAAACCCTTTCAATTATAGATTCAAAAATTGGTTCTTCTCTTAATTCATTAAAACTATTATCATTAAACATGATGAGTAAATTAGTATATACATTAAAAGTATATGAATTTTTAGATTTTACTTTATCAAAAAACGTCATTTGACTTGTATCTGAACTTTCATGTAGAGGATATTTTTCTAATATTTCTTTTAGACCATATAAAGCTTCTTTAGCTTCTTCTTTCATATTAAAAAATAAGAGATTTAAAGATAGCTCTATGTAGTCCATGTATATTCCAAAAAAAGCTCCCCTATTTTCACTAAATTTCTTCTTTATTTCTAAAGATACATTTGCATATCCTAATGACTTATTTTTTATATATTCCATTTCTTTATCTGCTGTTTTTTTGTCATAACTTCCATCATCTAACTCTTTTTTTAATTCTTTATATTTATTTTTACATACATTAATTAATCCTTTACAATCCAGAGTTGTATTAAATACATCGCTAAATAATTTATTTTGAAGTAATGTTTCTGCTTCATCTAGTCTATTTTGACTTAAATATATCATAGCTAAATTAACACTTGTGTCTCCTATTGGTTTATGTATCATATTTAAATATAACTCTGCCTTTTCATAATCATCTAACATATAATATGCATTTGATAAAATAATAAGTGCTGTTTCTTTAATCTGAATATCATCTGTATTTCTCACTATATCTTCAAGAATATTTGTTGTTTCTTTAATTTTACTATTGAATTTATCTTTACCAAATTTATATGAGTACATTTGATATAGCGAACTTATTTTTAACTTTAACAGATAACTTTGAGGATATTTCTCCATATACATATTAGCAAGTCTTTCTACAGATTCTAAATCTTCTTTAAATTCTTCTAGCGGTTCTTCTGTTGATAAATCAATTTCTACTTTAGCAAGAATTGCTTCTAGTTCTTTATAAACTTTCATTGCTTCTTCTTCACTTAAATCTACTTTATAGTTTAAAAGTTTGTCAACAGATACATTAAAAAAATCTGCTAATACTGGCAATAATTCTATATCTGGATAAGAATTTCCACTTTCCCATTTAGATACTGCTGGTGTTGACACTCCTATAAACTTTGCTAATTGTTCTTGTGTTAAACTTTTTTCTTTTCTCAGTGTTTGTATGACTTCACCTATTTTAATTCGCATATATACCTCCTTAATGTATATCTCTTAATTTAAGTATATTAAAAAAGCATTTATTAGTAAATTGAGGTAAAGTTAACAAAAGACTTATAATTTAACTATTGGTTAAATTATAAGTCAAAATCTTATCTTGCTAACCTAAAGTAGGTAAATCTATTAATTAAGTTTGTATAATCATAGCTTAATTAATAGATTTCCTTAGGTAGTCTATTCAAAAACTTAATTTATTTACATGCTTTCATTTATTATATTTAAACTTTCAAAGAAACTTGAGATAAAATAGATTCCATATATGATTAGGACAATACTCATTGTTAATAACATATTTGTGATAATTCCCATTCCTGTCATAATTGGTACTACGATAAATAACACTTTTGATATAAATAGAGCATTTATAATAGCTAACACTAAAGGAGTTGCAAATAATATAAATACTTGTGCAAATATAGCTTTTTTCATATCTTTTTTATTTACACCAAGCTTTCTTAATAATTTAAATCTTTCTTTATTGACTGTTGATTCCATAAGTTGTTGTAGTGCTAATATTGCACCTGCTGATACTAGAAGTATAACACCTATATATATTGCTACAAAGGAAAATGCAGTATTTAAAGCTTTTTTTTCTCCATCTATAACTGATTTATAGTCAATACTATAGTCACCAGAATTATTAACTTTACTTTGGAATTTATAGTATGCTTCCATAAATTTATTTTCTAGACTATTACTTTTTTCTTTATAATTAATATTTAATGTAACCATAATAGGATTTAAGTTTTTTACTACAATATCAGGCACAATTAAAGTACCATTATCTAATGGAACTACATTTGTATTATAAGAATTAGTATATAGATTTGTCTGGTTTAAATTAAGCTTTACTCCATTTACTGTAATATATTTTGATTGACTATTAATATATTTTTCATAAAATGCTCTGTAGTCTTCTACAGCACAGCTTATTGCAAATTCATTTTTATTTAATTTTATTTCTTCTAATCCACTTTGTTTTCTGGTAGCATTATAATCACTAAGTGAAACAATAGCAAGTTTATTATTTTTCAATTCAGTTGTTTTTTCACTCTCATCAATTGCAAAATCATACTGACTTATATCTTTTAAAGAGTATATCCTTAAATCACTTGTACTAGATGAAAATGAAGATAAAGGTAATTTATTTGTTATTAAAGTATCTTTAAGTGAAGGTATTTCACTGTTTATATTACTTTTTTCTGTACTGTATTCAACAATATTATCTCCATCCATAAAAAGTCTAGATAATGTTACATCATAAGGAGTTGCTTCTTGTAAATCAGTTATTAAGTATTTACCAAATGATATACCAAAAGGTATCACTATCATAGAAGAAAATAATAGCAAACAAATTACAGTGATAGACATACTCATTGTCTTAATACGACTACTTATTTGACTTATTACAAATGGATTTAAATTTTTATAATATACACGTCTATGCTTCTTTATTTTTATCATTATAAAATCAGATACTGACATAAAAAAGAAATAAGTACCTACTAACATAAGAATTATACATATCCCTAATATAAATGTAGATGGTTTTACTTTTAATGGTAATATATATGATGTCACAATTAACACAATAGACAAAAAGAATAATATTAAGTTAGTTTTTTTCCCTTTAGCAATAGAAACCTCATTCTTTTTATTTGCATTTAATAGGTCTATTAACTTATATTTGTTTATTGTTTTTTTATTAAATTTATTAACCAATAATAATACAATTCCAAAAAATACTACCGTTTTGACAGTTGTAAATATTGAGAAAGAAAATCCTGATGATGATACCCCTAACATTTTCAAAGCAACTATACTGAGTCCTTTTGAAATAAATACTCCAAACATGATGCCTGTTATTAAAGCAAATATACCTATTATCACTGTTTCCTTAAACATTAATTTATTTATATCTCTTTTATCCATTCCAAGAATCGTATATATACCAAACTCTTTTTTACGCTTTTTCATTAAGAAATTATTGGCATATACAATTAAAAAGCCAAATATCATACATACTACAATTGAAAAAACACCCACAATACCTCTAACTAATCCAATACTTGAACTCAGTAAAGCATTGCCACCAAGCATTGCTATATCATTGTCTAGAGAATTAAAAGTATATAAAATAGTAACTCCAAATGTAAGAGTTATAAAGTAAATCAGATAATTTTTCATACTCTTTTTTACATTATTTAGAGCTAATTTTTTAAATGCGCCACTTGATACTCTAGAGACATAGTCATTATTTTTATTAAAAAACATCTTTATCATCACCTCCAAGAAGTGATATTATTTTTATTATCCTATCAAAAAATTCTTGTCTTGTATTATTACCACGAACCAACTCATTGAATATCTTTCCATCTTTTATAAATAATATCCTTTTACAATAACTAGCTGTAAAAGCATCATGCGTAACCATTAATATTGTAGCTTTCAATTCTTCATTTAAAACTTCAAGATTCTCTAAAAACATTTTTGCTGACTTGGAATCCAAAGCACCTGTAGGCTCGTCCGCTAATATTAGTGATGGATTTGTTATTATAGCTCTTGCACATGCTATTCTTTGCTTTTGTCCACCAGACATTTCATATGGGTATTTATTAAGAATTTCATAAACCCCTAATCTATTTGCTATATTTTTTATTTTAGTATCTATTTTTTTTGGGTTAATTCCATTGATAGCCAAAGCCAAAGCTATATTATCATGTGCTGTAAGTGTATCTAATAAGTTAAAATCTTGAAATATAAACCCTAATTCTTCTCTACGAAATTTAGATAATTCATCTTCACCCATAGTAGTTATCTCTTGATTTCCTATATAAATACTACCTTCTGTTGCTTTATCTATGGTAGAAATACAATTCAGTAAAGTAGTCTTACCACTTCCAGAAGCTCCCATAATACCAATATACTCTCCACTTTCAACTTCAAAGCTAATGTTATCAAGAGCTTTTGTAGTATTCCCCCTACTTTTATAGTATTTTTTTATATTTTCTACACTTAATATTTTATTCATATCTACTACCTCCGTTAAACTCTGTTTTATTTCTTAAAAAAATTAAATATTTTTTATTCTTTTTATAGATTAACTTAATTTTCTTAAGAAAATATAGCTTTAAAACAAAAGATTTTCTTAAGATTTCGATATACTCATTACTTTAAAGTAAGAAAATAAAAGAGAGTATTTCATTTATGATAAAAAATCATTTTGAAATACTCTCTTTTTTGTTCTTTATATGCAAAAACTAGCTCATTCAAATAGCTATATAAAACTGAGTCTAATACTAATATTTTATTTATATATCATTCATATATTACTGCACTACAAAATTCCTATTTTTTCATTTAACCAACAAATAACATCTTCAAAAACTTCCTCTTTATTTATCTCATTCAATAATTCATGTCTTCCACCTTTATAGAGTTTACATGTTACATCTTTTACTCCTAGATTTATATATCTATCTCTAAGTCTCAAGACACCCTTACCATTTTTACCTATAGGGTCTTTATCTCCAGATATTATGTAAATAGGAATATCAAGTGGTATCTTTTTTAAGTTTTCTTTATCCTCTATTTCTTTTAATCCTTGTACTAAATCGTAAAAAAAGCCACAAGTACATACAACCCCACAAAATGGGTCATTTATATATTTTTCAACTTGTTCTTTATCTCTACTTAACCAATCAAATTTAGTATTTTTATTTCTTCTTATGCTTTCTCCTCCAAATATTAAATCATTTATTTTATTGCTTCGAGAATTTCTTCCATGCTTTTTAATCTCATGATTAATTATTAGGTGAGCAAAATTTAGAATAATACCTTGTTGTCCATTTGAACCACATAATATAAGACCAGATAAATTATCACTGTAATCCATTATGTATCTTTGGCTAGCAAATGACCCCATACTATGTCCAAACAAATAAATTGGCAAATCTTTATTTTCCTTTTTTATAATACTTGTTAAAGTATTCATATCTTCTACAAGACATCTAAAACCTTCTTCTTCAGCTAGATGCCCAACATTCTCTACTGTCTTTGCAGTTTTTCCATGTCCTCTATGGTCATTTATATACACTATATATCCATTTTTAGTAAGCTCTTTAGCAAAAACTTCATACCTTTGTGCAGTTTCTGCCATTCCATGGGCAATTTGTACAATTGCCTTTGGGTCTTCTATACTTTCATCTTCCCATTTATATGTATATATATCTAAATCTTCTTTTCCTTTGAAAGTAAAATTTGTACACTTCATAATTACTCCTCCAGCCTGAATTTATTCAACATATTAACTTATATACTATATTACTACAATTTTCAAGTCAAAAATGTTCTATATAAGTTTCTTACTTATTAATTATTAGTATAAATTGCTATACAAGTGTTTCTCTAAATAACTATATAATAATTTAGTTATTGAATATTAATTATTTAGAAAGAACATTTAACTATACTTGGACATCATATTGACATTATATTCAATTCGTGATATTCTGTTTTCGTCAAAATAATATCTAAATATAAAGGAGATATTTTATGGATTATTCAAATGAATTGAAAGAATTGTTTCTAATGAATCAAACATACGCAACTCTTTTTACTCTTACAAACAAAATACAAATAGAAGGTGATAAGTATTTTGATGTACTTACTTCAAGACAATATATGACTATTTTATCTATTCTTCACTTGCCAGAAGAAGAAACAACATTAAATAATATTGCACGAAAAATGGGTACAAGTAAACAAAATATAAATAAAATAGTTGCTAACCTTGAAAAAAACGGATATGTTCAAGTAATTCCAAGTCCAAATGATAAAAGAGCGATTAATGTAAAAGTTACAGATTTAGGAAAACAAGTTATGATAAAATGTGGTAAAGTTGGAATAAACTTTATGGCAGATGTATTTCATGAGTTTACTCAAGATGAATTGGAAACTTTGTGGAGTTTACTAAAAAAAATGTATCGTTTTAATGGCGAAGAACAAGATGGATTCGAAGAAGATGCTAACTTTGTAGAAGATGAAGAAATAGATAAAATTAAATCTGAAGCACTTAAAGAATTCTCAAAAAGAAGAAATAGAGTAAATAAAAAGGACTAATAACCTCTATAATTTAAAATAGGTATTAACTTTCTTAAGAGTAAAACAGAGTATTTATTTGTATAAAGTCTAAAAGTTACTTCATATTGATTTAAGGACTAAAGACAATTAAATTAATGCTTATTATTTATTAAAAGAACTCAGTATCAAGTATCAATACTGAGTTCTTTTAACATTACAATTAGTCTCTCATAGAAATTATATCATTTAGTTTTTGTGAATCATTAAATGGTTGACTACAACTATTATTCTGACATACATAGTAAGTAGTTTTGTCATTTTTTAATTTATAATTATTTAAAAAACCTATCTTAGTATTTTCTTCATTGTATTTTTTTACTAAAAAAGTTGCATTTGGTACAAAATTTTCACTTACTAAAGTCTTAAAACCAATCAAATCAGAGTTTTCCTTTAAAATACATATGATTTCCTTTGTAGGATAAAGTTCATACATTAACGAAAGCATATAGAAACTATATCCAGTTGGTGAATTTTTTATACTATCTGAATAAAGTTTTAATTGCTTATATGACAATTCTTCAAGTTTATTATCACCAGTAATCTTTGCAAGTCTTATAAGATTATATAATTGTACAGAGTTACCTGATGGAATAGCTCCATCATACAAATCTTTTGGTCTTGCTATTAAATTTTCACTATCTTTACCATATAGGTAAAATCCACTTTTTTCATAGTCCCAAAAAAGCTCAATACAATTTTCATTTAATTTTAATGCTTCTTCTAAATACTTTATATCAAATGTTGATTCATAAAGTTCTATATATGCCCATATTAAAAATGCATAATCATCCAAATATGCTAAATAATCAGCACTTCCATCTCTATATCTAGCTAATAATCTACCTACTTTATTCACAAGATTACTATTTATAAAATCAAGACACTTATTTGAATACTCCAAATATGTATCATTTTTTAGAGTCTTATAAGCCTTTGCTAAAGCTACTACCATCAATGCATTCCATGATGTCAGTATCTTATCATCTTTATGCAAAGAAGTTCTTTCTTTCCTATATTCAAATACCTTTTTACTCAAATTAGCTATTCTTTCATTATACTTATCGTATTCTTTATTTTTTATAAGATTAGGAATACTTTTTCCCTCAAAATTTCCACTATTAGTTATATCAAAGTAATCATTAAAGAATTTTCCATCTTCTTCACCTAATATATCAATTATTTCAAGTGGATTAAATGTATAAAATTTACCTTCCTCTCCCTCACTATCTGCATCTTGTGCTGAATAAAATCCACCTTCTTTATCTTGCATCTCTCTAATTACATAATCTATAGTTTTTATCGCGATTTCTTTATATAGCTCTTTCTTGATTATCTTGTATGCATCTAAATAAGCAACTGTAAGCATAGCATTGTCATATAGCATCTTTTCAAAATGAGGTGCTAACCATTTTTTATCAGTGGAATATCTTGAAAAACCAAATCCAATATGGTCAAATAGACCTCCTCTGTACATTCCATCTAAAGTTTTTTCTACCATTTTTAATACATCTTCATCTTTTTCTATACTATAGTATTTCATCAAAAACATAAGATTTTGAGGACTTGGAAATTTAGGTGCATTCCCAAAACCACCATATTTATCATCATAAATAGCTTTAAATATTCTAACTGATGAACTTAACATATCTTTTGATAAATCACCATCTGTATTTTTTACTCCAAAATCATCTTTAAGAGCCTCTACTATTTCATTTCCAGATTTTATAAGCATATCTTTATTTTTATTCCATTTTTCAGATACATTTTCCAATAAATCTATAACGCCTGGTCTATTATATCTTGAGTATTTTGGAAAATAAGTTCCTGCAAAAAAAGGTTTTTTATCAGGAGTCATTATTATGGTCATTGGCCATCCACCACTACCTGTCATTGCTTGACAAACTGTCATATATACACTATCTATATCTGGTCTTTCTTCCTTGTCTACTTTTATTGCTATAAAGTTTTTGTTCATTATTTCAGCAACTTCTTCATCTTCAAAAGATTCATTTTCCATAACATGGCACCAGTGGCAAGTTGAGTATCCAATACTTAAAAATATCGGTTTATCTTCTTCCTTTGCCTTTTTAAAAGTTTCTTCGTTCCAACTGTACCAATTTATTGGATTATATGCATGTTGTAAAAGATATGGAGATTTCTCATTTATTAAATTATTAGGTTTTTTATTAGTTGACATAATACCACCTCATTTATTATTTTGTTATATGTTTTGCAATAAAAAAATAGATATACACTTATAATAAGTGTATACCCACTTTTAACTGTATATATTTAAGTTTTTATCTACTTAATTCCTCTAGGCAAATAATTTTTTAAATACCTACCAAAACAAAACAATACAAGAAATATCAAGCTATTTCTTTAAGGGTTTTTCAAAAGAAGGAGGATTGATATCTATCTTAGTATCATGATTTGGTCCTGGAGTTGATAAATCGAAATATAGCTTAGAATCTTCTGTAACTCCAAAATCCTTGTTTGAACCTGTATCTTTAACCTTATTTAAAGCATCTCTAAATAAAGCATTATGCGCTTCTTCTCTATTAAGCAAAAAGTCAATTGTTTCTTTTACATATTTATCATCAATTTGTCTATATAGATACTCATAAACTACCTTTGCTCTTTGTTCAGAAGCTATATTTGAAAGTAAATCAGCTACTAAATCTCCTGTAACTGTAACATAATCAGCAGTCCATGGAGCTCCTGATGAATTTATTAATACTGGTGATAATCCAGTTAAGACATGCGTTTCTATTTCCCCTGTATCAACTGCTTTGTAATCAACATCATGCCCATTTAATAAATTTATAGTTTGACCTACCATTTCCATATGACTAAGTTCTTCTGCTGCTATATCAAGAAATAAATCTTTTATTTGGGGGTCTTTTATTCTAAAACTTTGAGCTAAATATTGCATTGCTGCTTTTAATTCTCCATTTCCACCACCTAACTGTTCTTGCATCAAAACAGCATATTGAGGGTTTGGTCTTTCTACTTTTACTTCTTTTAATAAAGCTTTATCATGCTTAAACATATGAATACCTCCGTAAATTATTATTCAAAATTATTATTTACTTAAATTACATTATTATTCTAAATTACATTATTAATATTTAATCAATACTTTATCATACATGCATTAAATTATTACAAAACTAAAAAATATTAATCTATACTTAAGATTATTGCAAAATAAAAAACTGAATACCAATAAAATTTTAATAAAAAACTTTATCAATATTCAGTATCAAATTTTAATTACATATCAAATTTTCTAATGCATCATTGGGAGCTACAATAGGATAAACATCATAGTCTTTATCTATATCACATTGTAAAAATACAGGTTTATTAAAATCTATTGCATCCAAAGCTCTTTCTAATCCATCCATATCACATGCCTTATATCCATCTATATTATAAGCATTTACAAGCTTAACATAGTCTACATTTTCATTAATATCAGTTTGAGAGTATCTTTGATTAGAAAATAATTTCTGCCATTGTCTTACCATTCCTAGAGTTCTGTTATTAAGCAACAAAATAAGCATAGGCACATTATAATTTGCAACTGTAGCTAACTCATTACAGTTCATTCTAAAGCTTCCATCACCAGTGACTAAAACTACATTTTTATCTAAGTTACCAACTTTAGTTCCAATAGCAGCTCCTAAACCAAATCCCATCGTTCCTAGACCTGCTGATGTTATAAAACTTTTATTTCCTTTAAAGTCCCAATACTTAGCAGACCACATTTGATGCTGACCAACATCAGTAACAACTACAGTTGGATTTCCCAATTGTTCATATTTATCGTTTATTTTTATAAGTATATTTTGTGGATGGAACTCTTTTTCCTCTACACCCTCACCTTTTCTAAAGGTCTTTATTTCCTCTTTCCAATTGCTATTGTCCTTACTTTCAACCCTTTCTAGTAGTAAACTAAGAACCATCTTTACATCTCCAACTAAAGATACATTGGACTTTATATTTTTACTTATTTCAGATGGGTCTATATCTATGTGTATTATTTTTGCATTTTTAGCAAATTCAGAACTTTTACTTATTACTCTATCACTAAATCTTGCACCTATTGCTATCACTAAATCTGAATTAGAAAGTGCCAAATTACTTTCTCTACTTCCATGCATTCCAACCATACCAAGAGATAGTTCATTTTTTCTATCTATATTTCCAAGCCCCATAAGTGTATTTAATACAGGTGTATCTATCTTCGTTGCAAATTTTACAAGAACTTCTTCACTATCTGAAGATTTAACTCCCCCACCAGCATAGATTATAGGTTTTTTGGACTCTTTTATTATATCTACTGCATCTTTTAAAAGCTTAAGGTTGTTTTCATCATCTAAGTCAAAATCATCCTTATAATCCATATACTCATCTATTTGACATAAATCATAATCCTCATCATTAAAATCCATCTCTGCTAAAAATAAATCCTTTGGAACATCTACAAGTACAGGTCCTTTTCTTCCTGAGTTTGCAACTCTAAAAGCTTCTTTTATTGTAGATACTAACTCTTTAGTATTTCTAACTAGATAATTGTGCTTTGTCATAGATAGGGTTGCTCCAGTTATATCAATTTCTTGAAAAGAATCTTTACCCAATAAACTAGTTGGAACTTGACCTGAAATTACAACCATAGGAGAAGAATCCATAAAAGCTGTTGCTATACCAGTTATAGCATTCGTTGCTCCTGGCCCAGACGTTGTAAAACAAACCCCCACTGTATTAGTACTTCTTGCATATCCATCTGCTGCATGAACCAAACCTTGTTCATGTGAAGTCCTTATATGTTTAAAATCATCTAGATAATCATATAGAGCATCATAAAGAGGTATTACTGCTCCACCAGGATATCCAAATATTGTGTCAACGCCCTCTTTCTTCAAACATTCTAAAATTACCTTTGCTCCATTAATACGCACTACTATGCACCACTCTTTCCCTCAAACTAATCCATTTAATATATTTATTTCAAGAATGACATCATACTTCTTAGATTTCTACCAACTTCAGCTATTTCTGTAGTATATTCTGCTTCTCTAGTTTTTAGGAAGTTCTCACGCCCTTCTTCATTTTCTTTAATCCATGCCTTAGCAAATTTTCCATTTTGTATATCTTCTAATACATCTTGCATACCTTGTTTTGCTGCATCAGTTATTACTCTTTTACCAGATACATAATCTCCATATTCTGCTGTATCACTTATACTGTATCTCATTCTTTCAAATCCACCTTCATATATAAGGTCAACTATTAGTTTCATTTCATGTAGACATTCAAAATATGCTACTTCTTTTTGATACCCTGCATCTACAAGTGTCTTATATCCTAACTTTATAAGTTCACTTATACCACCACAAAGTACTGATTGCTCTCCAAATAAGTCAGTTTCTGTTTCTTCTTTAAAAGTAGTTTCTAAAACGCCTGCTCTTGTAGCTCCTATTCCTTTTGCATATGCCAAAACTGTCTCTGTGGCTTTTTTAGTGTAATCTTGATATACTGCAAACAATGCTGGAACTCCACTTCCTTTAGTAAATACATTTCTAACTAGGTGACCAGGTCCTTTAGGAGCTACCATTACAACATCAACAAATTCTGGTGGTTGTACTTGATTATAGTGTATATTGAATCCATGAGCAAATGCTAGTGTCTGACCTTCTTTTAAATTATCTCTAACACTTTCTTCATAAACTTTCTTTTGCTTTTCATCAGGCATTAACAACATTGTTAAATCACTTTCTCTCGTAGCTTCTGCCACACTCTTTACTTCAAATCCATCCTCTTTTGCTTTTTGCGCTGACTTGCTTCCATCATAAAGCCCTATCACTACATCCACACCATTATCTCTAAGGTTTTGTGCATGTGCATGACCTTGACTACCATATCCTAAAACTGCAACCTTTTTATTTTTTAAAACCTCTAAATTTACATCATTTTCATAATACATCTTTGCCATCTTTACTTCCTCCCAATATTTTCTCTTAATTATTTTATGATATTTATTTTTATTAGAAATTTATACTCATTATCATTAGTTCTATATTACTTAACAAACTTTATTTTCTAATTTATAGAATTTTAATCTTTAGAATCTCAATACTTATAATTTTTAATAATCTTAATATTTATAATTTTCAGTTTTTAAAATTTGTAATTGCTTTATAATTTCAATGATAATCGTATTTTCAATCTAAGATTTTTCTCATTTAATATTTATCTTTAGTTTTTATTTAAACATTAGTTTCTTCATATTTGTTTTTAATTTTTATAAGTCATGTTTGATTAGTGTCTCACCTGTTCAACAGTTATTTCTCTTATATCATGTAGTTTCTTCATATGATTTAAGACACTATCTAGAGATGTCTTTTCTTCGTTTACTATCAATTTTATACCTGAATTATTCATATTATCTACAGTCATACTTATTGATTGTATATCAACTTCTCTTCTTCTCAGTGTCATTGCCACTCTTAAAAAAGAATCTATCCCTTGGTTTAATTTAGCATATACAGTATTTTCCATAAAAAACTCCTCCTTATTTTTTTATTATTATTTTATATGGATTAATCTTTTATATTGCTTAAATTAAAAAAACTTTCGTCTTTATAAGCAATATAAATATTACTTATAAGGACGAAAGTTAAATTCCGCGGTACCACCTTATTTGTAGATATAAAAAATACATCTACCTCTCTTTTTTCAGGTCGGGTAATTGATTACCTTAACCTTAGCCATATAACGTTGGCAGACGTTTGTACTTACTAAAATATATTCAGTACAAAAGCTCCAGAGTGATCATTATACTACTGTTAACACCAATTCTCAGCAACATTGGTTCTCTGTGGATAACTCCATTAGTATTGTTGTCTCTGTCATTGCTTTTATTTATTTAATTTTATTTTTTAACTTTGTTTTGCTGTTAATATAGATTATATTATCTATCTTTTATAATGTCAACGACTTTTTTAAAATTTTCAGATTATTTATTTTCTTCAAAATAATCATTTTTCTATATTTTAAATCCACATTTTGAAATAATCGTTTTCATATTGTTATCTTATACCCATTTTTTTTAAGCCAATTTTCTTTATCTTTATAATCTGGCATAATATTTTTTACCAAATCATAAAATTTTTTTGAGTGATTCATATGTAATAAATGACTAAATTCATGTATTATTATATAATCAATGACATCTAACCTCGCCATAGATATTTTTGAATTTATATAAATATTTTTTTGAGATGTACAACTCCCCCACCTACTTTTTTGTTCTTTTACTTTTACATTAACTGGTGTTAGTTGCTTCATTATATCACAATTCGATTTAAGATAATCTATTCTTTCTGAGACGATTCTTTGACTTTCTTTTTTGTACCAGTACTTCAAAGATTTTTTAATAAAGTCTTTACTTGTATCATTGGTTTGAACAATTATTTTAGATTCATCAATATTTATTTTACAATTACTTTTTTTAACACAAGCCTCCAAAGTTTCATTTATAATTAAACAATACTCTTCACCAAGATAGAGAAATTTATCCCCTGTCATGAATGTTCTTTCTCTATATACTTCTTCTCTATCTTTATATTCAGAAGATTTTTTAAGTATCCAATCTCCTTTTTTAAGTATTATGTCTCTTATTGTTTTTTTAGAAACTTTAGGAGGACTTATTACAATTACTTTACCAAATGAGTCTATTTTTATACAAATATTTTTTCTGTTCTTATAAAATAAAGCTGCTTCTATTTCTTTATTTTTAAAACTAACATTTAGAATCTCATAATCTTTACTTATCATGTTCATTAATTTCTTTTTTCCTTATTTGCCCTGCAATTTATAAGTTCAGCTGCTATACATACAGCTATTTCTGCTGGTGTCTGAGCATCTAATTTTATTCCTATTGGCGCATGTACTTTATTTAGTTCTTCCTTACTGAACCCATTTTTCATAAGTTTTTCATACGTCAATCCAATTTTTGTTCTACTTCCAATCATACCTATATAACAAGGATTCGTTTTAAGAGCCCATTCCAGTGAACTTGAATCATACAAGTGACCTCTTGTTAAAATAATTATATAGCTATTTTCATCAATTGGAAAATCTGGTATATTTTCAAAAGAATCTAAAACTACTACCTCTGAATCTGGAAATCTTTCAGAATTAGCAAATTCCTCTCTATCGTCTATTACTACTGTCCTAAATTCTAAAAGTGATAATATTACTGCTACATCTTTTGAAATATGACCTGCCCCAAATATATATGCTTTACTTATATTTTCTTTTAAGTTTTTATTAAATCTTTCTAAATTACTCTTCAATTTACTATCAATAAAATCTATCTGTATTTCTCCAGTACCACCACATATCATTCCAAGCTTTGCTATATCAGTTTTATTTAGAGTAAATTTATACAACATTGACTCTCTATTTTTTATAACATTAATTGAATGTTTTATGCATGTTGCTTCTACACTTCCTCCACCTACAGAACCAAATATAGAACCATCACTTTTTACAATCATCATTGCTCCAGTTTCACGTGGTGTTGAACCTGAGTGAGAAGTTATTGTAGCAAATGCAAAGTCCTCGTTATTTTCTATTAACTTTATCGCTTGTTCATATATATTCATATATTTCTCCTTACCTGTCTATTTAAAAATCTTCTATATGTCTACTTTAAATTTTTTATTACTTTGTCTGGTATTACAAACTCAACTGGCCCCATATAACCAGGAGCCACTTCATATTCATCAAAACTAATTACAAGGTTTCCATCTTTATTAAAATAGAAATCTTGATACTTATTTATAGACTCAAAATTTTTTACTGGGGAATCTTTTTCTTGGTCTATAAAATATGATTTTGTATTGTCTTTCTTAATTTGATTTTTCATCTGTTCTTTTATATTATCACTTATAACATCTATATATCTACTATCTTTAAAAAATATTGGTAAATTTAATAGTATTTCTCTATTTTTATCAATAGTATAATGCGTTTTAGTTACATATGAAGAAGCTTCTATCTCTTCTTTTTTAACTTCTATAGATAAAAAATCCTTAGAATTATTTTTTACACTATAACTTACATTTAAGTATCTATGACCTTTATTATTTTCTTTTTTCATTTTATTCTGAAATTCACTATAAAGCTTTTTCCCATTTTCCATAAATTCATTGTTTAATTTATTCTCTAAATCTTTATCTTTTAAACCTTCTATCTTAGGAACTCTAATATTAACTTCATAATTATCCTGTTTTAGACTATAATTTTTAGCATTTATTACTTTTATCTGATTCTTTTTTACAAGTTTATTAGAAGAACTTCCTGCAAATATAGGATGTACATTTACTAATGCTACAAGTAGGCACACTGAAATCACAGCAATTTTAAATATAGATTTTTTAAGTTTTTTATATGTATTCATATTAACCTCCTTAATATATTTATATATAAATTACTATTCTATTTACAAATCTTTTATTACTTTATATGGGATTACAAATTCTACTGAACCCATATAACCAGGTGCTACTTCAAACTGGTCAAAACAAATTACAAGGTCTTCATTCTTATTAAGATAGAAATCTTGATATTTATTTATTGTTTTAAAATCTTTAACAGGAGAATCTTTTCCTTGGTCTATAAAATATGATTTTGTACTGTCATTTTTCATTTGATTTCGCATTTGTTCTTTTATATTATCACTAATAACTTTTATATATTTATCATCCTTAAAAAGCATAGGTAAAGTTAAAACTATTTGTCTTTTTTTATCAACATTATAATGTATTTTACTCACATATGATGATGCTTCTATTTCATTTTTTGTCATTTCTATTGATAGAAAATCTTTAGAATTATTTTTAACACTGTAACTTAAACTTAAGTATTTATGCCCCTTATTTTTTGATAATTCTATTTTTTCCATTCTATTTTGAAATTCATCATAAAGCCTCTTTCCATCTTCCATAAAACTATTATTTAATCTCTTCTCTAAATTTTTATCTTTTAAACCTTGTATTTTAGGAATATCAATTTTAGCTTCATAGTTTTCGTTCTTTAAACTATAATTTTTTATAGTTACTACTTCTACTAATCCTCCGATTATAGGTAATTTAGAAAAGTTATCTGCAAATACAGGACTTATATTTACTAATACTATAAACATACAGGCTGAAGCCATAATAACTTTAAATCTCCATCTATTTATCTTTTTATTTTGTTCGCAATATATATCTTTTATTTTCTTATGATTTATTATAGTATCTAGTTTCTTTGGTATTGGAATTTTATGATACTCATCTCTTAACTTATCTAACCTTTCTTTGTTTGTCATTCTTTTTATCCCTACTCTTCAATTTTTAATTTTAATTTTTTTAAAGCAGTATATAACCTAGTTTTAACAGTATTCACATTTTCATCCAATATTATTGCTACTTCTTCAATCTTTAAATCTTCAAAAAATCTCAATATTATAATAGATTTATATTCAATAGGTAATTCTTCTAACGCTTTTTTTAGGTCTAAATCAGTATACTTGTCATATTCTCCTGTCTCATCTATAAGAGTGATATCTGTCATGTTGTTATATTTACGGTTTTTTCTAATAAAATCTATACTCGTTCTAACTAGAATTTTATAAAACCATGTTTTTATATAATTTACTTCTTTAAGGTTTTCTACTGAATATAAAGCCTTATACATGGCTTCTTGAACCACATCTAAGGCGTCTTCCTCATTTTTTGTATAACTATATGCAATTCTATAAAAAGAGTCTTTATTATCGATAATGTATCTCTCAACTTTCCTTCTCTTTAAACTCTTAAACATTCCTGTAAAATCTCCCTCCGGCTACAGGCTAGGATTGAGTTTTTATAGATTCTATCTCTCTACTTTTGCACTTTCGTTCAATTTTTTTATGTGCTCAATATATTTTTCGTTTAAAATAGATTCTCTTACTAAACTCTGACACTCATTAAGACTTTTTTGTCTTTCTCTTTTATCAGTAACTTTGACTATATGATATCCATAACTAGTTTCAAAAACACCTGAAACCTCATTTTTCTTTAATTTGAATACTTCTTTTGTAAATTCAGCATTTTTATCATTTTTTGAAAAATATCCTAGCTGACCTCCATTTTTTCCAGTCGCTTTGTCATCGGAATATTTTTTAGCTAATGCTTCAAAACTTTCTCCATTTTTGATTTTAGTCAATATACTCTCGGCCTCTTTTTTTAAAGCTTCTTTTTTATCCTTACTTACTTCTTTTTTATTTTTATCTAAAGTTGATATCAATATTTGAGAAGCACTTACTTCTTCTACATTAAAATCTTTTTTATGATTTACATAATAAGATTCCATCTCGGCATCACTTATATTTATTTTATTTTCAAAGGCTTTTTTACTTTTGTCTATGGCTAAATCTCTAGATATTATTTGTTTTAAATATTCCTTATCTACACCTGCTTTGTCCATTTTTTCTTTATAGCTTGTATTCAAATTAATTTCATTTTCTAGTTCTTGATATTTTGAGTCTATATCACTTTTACTTGGAGTTAATCCTTTATCCTTAGCCTCTTGATATAAAAGTTCATTATCCACCATAAACGATATTATAACATTTTCTAGTTTATTTCTACCTTTTTTATCCAAACTTTTTTCCATTTCATCCAAAGATTGACCATTTATATAACTATTAGTAGCAGATAAGACTGCCTTTGTTTTTTCATATTGCGCCTTCGTGATTTCTACATCATTCACTTTAGCTAAACTTTTATTACAACCAGCCATCATTAAAGATAGTATTCCAACCATTCCTATACAAAGTTTTTTATTCAAAACACTTACACCTCACTCATTTTTTATTTTCAATTTTTAAAACTCTTAATCAACATTTTTTTATTTTTACTATTCTAAATTGCGTAACCAATAATTTTTTGGTATTTGATTTTGCTCTACTGCTGCAAATTCATAGCCTTCATCTGATAAAAATTTTAAAATTGAATCTAAAGCTTCTGCACTTTGTTTTTTCTCATGCATTAAAACTACAAGTTGATCTTTATCTTCACTTTTTCTATTCTTAATATGAGTTTTTACATTTTGTACAATTTGTGCAGAATTAGATTTCCAGTCTTCAGTATCTAAATCCCAATCCCAAATTTTATACCCTGCATCAACTAAGGCTTGATATGAAGCTTGTGGAGTATATGGTTTACTTCCATAAGGAATTCTTATTACTTTTGAATGTTTACCAGTTATACTATAAAGAGTCTGATCATTCGTATCAAATTCATCTTTTGCTGATGTACTAGTAACATAAAGTTTATGAATATCATGAGATACACTATGAAAACCTGCTGTGTTCCCATTTTTAATTATATTTTTAACTTGCTGTGGATATTCCTTCATATTTCCATCTATCATAAAAAAAGTTGCTTTAACATTATACTTATTTAAAGTTTTTATCATTTGGTCAGTAAATTTAGATGGACCATCATCTATAGTTATGTATGCTACTTTTCCAGAACTTTTACTAGGCCCTTTACTAACTTCTGCTGATGTATTAGACATTATATCTGTAATAGTAGAACTTGATAGTTTAGCATTTCTACTAATTTCATCTTCTTTCATGTTCATATAACTAACTCGCATACCAATTATTATAAATGCTAAACAAACTACTATAGCACTTAAAAGCAAATACAATTTCTTTCTATTTATTTTTTTCTTTTTATTTCTCATCGTTCGACCTCCAATATTACTATATTTTTACATTTATATTTTTGTAGTATTTTAGAATCATAATCTTCACTACATATATATAGACGTTGAACTTCGACAAAAAGTTTTACCTAATTTTTAAAATTTGTTATTTTGATGATTATTATGCTGTATAATTTCTGTATAATTGTATAGAATGTTGAAAATTGAGTATTATATAGTGTTTTTTACAATTAATACTAGTTAAAATGTCGTTTCTATTTTTTAAAATTTATAATTTTTTTCTATAAAATAGAAATTTTAAATAAGAAATATATTACGAAAACACTATTATTTCTTATTTGACTTCATATGTTATATATTCATATACAATTGTTTTTGTTATTAAATAAAAATTTATAAACTTGTCTACAAAGTGTTATACTTTATAGGCAATTTTTTACATTACAACATAATAATTTGTTACAATGTAAGTATTAGTTGTATAAAAATTCTAAAAATATTATTGGGAGGTATTGTTTATGAAGGTAATTTCTTTAATTGAAAATATTTCTGGCTCCAAAAACTTAAAATCTGAACATGGTTTATCTTTGTTTTTAGAAATTAATGATAAAAGATATATATTAGATACAGGAAAAAGTGGAGATTTTATAGGAAATGCTAAAAATTTAAATGTTGATTTATTAAATTTAGATGCACTTGTAATATCTCATAATCATTCAGACCATATTGGTGGTATAGATAAATTTTTTGAAATTAATAAAGATATTAATGTTTATATAAAATCGCAAGCTAAATTATATGAATATTTCTACCATAACGAAAATCAGCAAGAAAACTACTATATAGGAAATAGAAAAGGCTTGTTTGAAGATTTTAATAAAAACTTCATTTGGATAGATGATTTTTACAAACTTAGTGAAAATCTTTATATCTGCTCTGATAAAAACAATAATAAAGATTTCTTTTGTAGAGACAAAAATCTGTTAAAATTTAAAGACAATATGTTCATTGAAGATGATTTTAAGCACGAATTATTCTTAATATATGTGGATGGAGACTATGTATCAATAATAAGTAGTTGTAGTCATAGTGGAATTGTAAATATCGCTCATACGGTTAAAAAATACTTTCCAGATAAATCAATTAAGTTTATTATTGGAGGATTTCATATGGATAATTTATCAAAACAGGGTGGACTTAACTGTTCTACAGAATACATAGATGATGTCATAAAGGAACTTAACACAATTGGTTTTCAGAAAATATATACATTCCATTGTACAGGACTAGTTGCATTTGATTACATGAAAGAATTACTTGGAGACAAAATAGAATATTTTAAGACAGGTGACTTTTTAGAAGTGTAATTTTATAAACTAAAAATAAAAAAATAAAATCCCAATCTATCTATAGATAGATTGGGATTTTATTTTTCATATAATCATAAAGTATTTATAAACTAGTTAGACTCATTTTTTGTTCTCTTAGTCATATAAGCATACACTGGTAATCCTATAGCTGTTATTATAAGACCTCCAACAGATATCATAGTAGTTTTCATACCTGCGAAGCATAATTGATTAACTACGACAAATATACCACTCACTATAGCTATTATTGGAACAATTGGATATAGTGGTACTTTGTATTCTCTTGGTATATCTGGGTGAGTTTTTCTAAGCTTCATTACCCCTATAAATGTCAATACATAGAATATCCAAGTAGCAAATACTGCTAAATCAGTTAATAAATTAAATTGACCTGATAAAGCATAAATAGCTGCAAGAACAGATACTAATGCTATAGAATTTGCTGGAACTTGAGCAGAATTTAATTTAGAAAACACCTTATATTTAGGCAAAGTTTTATCTGTTGCCAAAGTATAGGCCACTCTTGAACCAGTTAATAAGAATCCATTTAATGCTCCAAATACTGAAATTAATATACCTACAGATATTATTTTTCCACCTATTGAACCAAATATAACCTCAGCAACTGCTGATGCTGGTGAAGCGTAAGTAGCTAGTTCACTAGCTGGTAATACCCAAAGATATGCCAAGTTTATTACAAAGTAAACAGCCATAACTACTGATAATCCACCTATTATAGCTTTTGGAAGGTCTTTTCCTGGATTTTTCATTTCTCCAGCCAAAGTACCAACATTCATCCATCCATCAAATGCAAATAATATAGCAATTAAAACTTGACCTATTACACTACCTAGACTTAGTCCTTCACCAACCATAGGACTAAGTATTGGATTATCTCCACCACCTTTAATAAATCCAACAATCATTATTAATATAAGTGGTATTAATTTACATATCGTAGAAATTGTTTGTATAGCTCCCCCAGTTTTTGAACCCAACATATTCAACCCTGCAACTATCACTATAATCCCAATTGCTATTGGAAGTAATAATGATGAATTACCAATTAAAGCTGATGCTTGCTCTCCAAATATGACACCTAATGCTGCCATCATCCCAGGATAAAATAATACAATTTGCATCCATCCAGTTAAAAATCCTAATTTATCTCCATAAATCTCTTTTATATATACCATCATTCCACCAGTTTTTGGTATTGCAACTGATACCTCTGCAGCTGTAAGCCCAGCTGTTATAGTTATGATTCCTGCTATTAACCATGCCAATATACCAAGTCCTGGAGCTCCTCCAGTTAATGTATAAACTGCTTGTGGTTTAAAAAATACACCTGCCCCTATTACTGAACCTACAACAGTTGATAATGCTGCAGATACACCAAGAGTCTTTTTTAGCTCACTATTTCCCATTTTTTTCCTCCTACTTCATCTTATTTAATTTTAATTTCATAGTTATATAAGCATCTACTATGCCAATATTATAGAAAAATAGTTTTTATTATTTATTAAAATAAAATAACATATGCTAAGCTTTTGTAAATTTTAATTTTAACTAAAATTAAAATTTTTTTAAAAAAATTATAAAAATTAAAAATCCAAATACGATGATACTTTCTTCATAACAGTTAAATTGTTTTACATTTAAATATCCATTTGCCTCTTAGAATAGCTTACATCCCTAAGTCAAAATTAATTTAAATCTTTTGCAATAAAATTTCACTGTTTTTCAAAACATTTTATTATATTCATATAATTTGTATTTTATTATTAATTTTTTTGACGGAATAATATCATTTTTATTTATTTTATAGCTTGTTTTATAGTAATAAATAATTTAACAATTTATTATAACCCAAATTAAACCATAAATCAAAATTAATATTTTATTTTTTAGTAAAAAATAAAATATTAATTTTGAAAACGTTTACTTTTTATTAAAATTTAGCCTATTCCATCTTAAAATATATCCTTTTTAAGCCCATATTATTCAATATGAAAATTAATTCAAAATCATTCTTCTTAAATATTAATTAGATAATGATGTTTTTTCTAAAACAAATAATGTATTATAATCGTTTTGTAGATAAATTGTATACATAATAAACTTAAGCAAGAAACCTTCGATTTTACTCTACAATATAAAAATAGAAAATAAGAAAGTATACCATTTTTTCTAAAAAACGGTATACTTTCTTATTTTCTATCAATCTATCTTTATTCTATTTTCTTCTTTTAATTAATTCTTTTTTTATTTCATCAATTTCAACATCTTTTTCTATCATTAAAACCAATGTATGATATACTAAATCACTAATTTCATAAATAAGTTCACTTTTATCTTCATTTTTTGAAGCTATAATTACTTCACTGCTTTCCTCTCCAACTTTTTTAAGAATTTTATCCAAACCTTTATCAAAAAGATAGTTAGTATAAGACCCCTCAATAGGATTATTTTTTCTTTCATTTATTAAATCATATAATTCTTTTAATGTATTTTTTTGTACTTCAAAATCAATTTTATCAGTATCATCAAATAAATCTCTATAGAAACAAGAATAATTACCTGTATGGCAAGCTACACCTGTTTGTTCAACTAAAAGTAATATTGTATCTACATCACAATCATAAGAAATTTTGACTACTTTTTGAATATTTCCAGATGTCTCACCTTTAATCCATAATTCTTGTCTACTTCTGCTAAAGTAACAAGCTATTTTTTCTCTTAAAGTTTTCTTTATAGACTCCTCATTCATATATGCTAACATCAATACATCTTTACTTATTACATCCTGAACAACAGCAGGAATTAATCCTTTATCATCAAATTTTACATTTTTTATAAATTCTTCAAATTCTTCACTGCACATATTATTACATTTATCATTCATTTTCCCATTCTCCTTATAGATATTTAATTTATAATCTTACTTCTACACCCATTTCTTTTAAATACTTCTTCAAATCCTTTATTTTTATCTCTCCAAAATGAAAAACAGATGCTGCTAAAATTCCATCTACATTAGATTCTTTGACTGCTTCATAGAAATCTTCCATTTTCCCAGCCCCTCCAGATGCTATAACAGGTACATTTACTAAAGATGTTATTTTTGAAAGTAACTCTATATCATATCCATTTTTCATTCCGTCTTCATCCATACTATTTACAACAATCTCTCCAGCTCCAAGTTCAACACCTTTAACTGCCCATTCAATTACATCTAAATCTGTTTTCTCTCTACCACCTTTTACATATACACTCCATGAACCTTCTTCATTTTTTTTTGCATCTATTGATAAAACTACACATTGTGCACCAAACTTTAATGAGGCTTCTCTTATTAATTCAGGATTTTTTACTGCTGATGAATTTATAGAAACTTTATCAGCACCTTTTCTTAAAATATTAGTAAAATCTTCTAATTTATTTACTCCTCCACCCACACAAAATGGGATATTTATATTTTCTGCAACTTTAGATACAAATTCTAAAGATGTCTTTCTGTCTTCATTTGATGCAGTTATATCATAAAATACAAGTTCATCTGCACCACAGTCACTATAAAATTTTCCAAGGACTTCTGGACTATCAACATCCACTATATCTGTAAATTTTTTCCCCTTTACAACTCTTCCATTTCGTACATCTAGGCATGGTATTATTCTTCTAGTAAGCATAGTTGTTGAGCCTCCTTAAAGTCTATCTTCTTATCATAAAGTGCTTTACCTATTATTGCTCCATATAAGTTCATATTTTTAAGTTTTTTGATGTCTTCAATAGAAGTCACTCCCCCAGAAGCAATAACATTTAAAGATGTCTCTTTTGATATTTTTTCATATATATCAAAGTTTGGACCTTGAAGCATACCATCTTTTGATATGTCTGTATAAACAATCGTCTTTACTCCTGTTTTTTCAAGTTGTTTACATAAAGTAAGAGAATCTACATTACTTACAACTTCCCAACCTCTAACCGCTACCTTTCCATCTTTAGCATCAATTGAAACAACAATTTTTTCTTGATATTCATTAACCAACTCTTCAACTAACTCCATATTTTCAATTGCTATACTCCCAAGTATCACTCTAGTAACACCTGCTTTTATTAAATTTTGAACTTTTTCCTTGTCTCTAACCCCTCCACCTACTTGAATAGGTATTTTTATATTGTCTGCTATATTTTCAATTGTTTTTGTATTTACACCAAATTCACTTCTAGCTCCATTTAAATCTACTATATGTATATATTCTGCACCTTCATTTTTCCATTTATATGCTACCTCTAATGGATTATCATAATATACATTTACTTTATCAAAATCACCTTGAGTTAATCGTACACATTTGTTATCCTTTATATCTATTGCTGGAAATATTATCATTTTATCATCTCCCCATATGCTTTTAATATGTTTAAACCTACTTCTCCACTTTTTTCCGGATGAAATTGTATACCATATACATTATCTTTTCTAACTATAGCTGGAATCTTCTTCTCATACTCTGAAAAAGCAACAAGTTCTTCATTTGATGAATTTGCATAATATGAATGAACAAAGTATACATAGTCATCTTCTTTAATATATTTAAGGATATCATCATTTTTCTTATTAAATTTTAGATTGTTCCATCCCATATGTGGAACTTTTAAACTTATATCCAGTTTATCAATGCTACCTTCTATAAGACCTAACCCTTCATATTCTCCATATTCATAGCTTTTTTCATAAAGTAATTGCATGCCCAGACATATGCCTATTAAAAACTTTCTCTTTGACACATGTTCTTTTATTATTGGTACCAAATCTAGTTTATTTAAGGCATTTATAGAATCTCTAAAAGCTCCAACACCTGGAAGTATTAGTGAATTTGCCTCCTTTATTTCATTTAAATTGTTAGAAATTTTAGTTTCTATTCCAGCCTTTTTAAAACCTCTGGACACAGAATCTATATTTCCTAGACCATAATCTACTATTATATTCATTTTATAAGACCCCCTTTGAAGATGCTATTTCATTGGAAATTACTTCACTACCTTCTTTCAACGCTCTTGCAAATGCTTTAAAAATACTTTCTATTTTGTGATGGTCATTTTCTCCATACAAAAGGTTAATATGTAAAGTTACTCTAGATTCGTTTACAAAAGCTCTAAAAAATTCTTTAAAACACTGTGTACTCATACTACCAATCATTTGAGTATCAAACTTTGCATTAAATACAAGATATGGTCTGTTGCTTATATCAATCGATACCATGGATAAAGATTCATCCATAGGTATGTAGATAGTAGAATATCTTCTTATTCCTTTTTTATCCCCTAAAGCATTTTTAAATGCCTCTCCTATAGCTATACCTATATCCTCAACACTATGATGGTCATCTACATATATATCTCCTTTACAAATAACCTTTAAATCAAACTTACCATGAAATGCCATTAAAGTAAGCATATGGTCTAAAAATCCAATTCCAGTATCTATCTCAACTTTTCCAGTACCATCAATGTTTAGTTCTACTAAAATCTGTGTTTCAAGTGTATTTCTTTCTATCTTCCAAATTCTCATACCTAATTCTCCTTTTGAAAAATATCTTTTATAGTATTTACAAACATAATATTTTCTTCTTTATCACCAATTGTAACTCTATAATAATTTTCTAGTTTTCCACTAAACTTTCTTATTAGTATTCCTCTATCAATCAGCTTTTGTGATAAATTTTCTATCTCAGAATAAAACAATATAAAATTTGCTTGTGATTCATACACTTTGAGACCTATATCAATCATTTCTTTATATAATTTTGCTCTTTCTTTTTTTACTTCCCTTATATAAGATTTCACTACTTCTTTATTTTGCAATGCTCTTGTAGCAATGAAATCTGATAATGAATTTAAGTTATATGGAGGTCTTACCTTCTCAACAGAGTTTATTAAACTACTATTAGATAACATATATCCAGTTCTTATGCCAGCTAATCCAAATGCCTTTGATAGCGTTCTAAGAACGATTAAGTTTTCATACTCAAAAACATTCTCTAACATGCTTTCTTCCCCAAAATCCATATATGCTTCATCTAAGACTACTAAGCTGTTAGTTGAGTTTAAAAGTTTTATTATGTCTTCTCTTTTAAGTATTGTCCCTGTTGGATTATTAGGATTACAAACAATTATTATCTTTGGATTATTTTCTTTTACTTTTTCAATTACATCATCTATATTTATAACTAAATTTTCATCACTCTCAACACCTATAAACTTTGAACCATTTATCTGACTGTATATAGAGTACATGCTAAAACTTGGAGAAAAACTTAATATTGTTTCATCTTTATCTACAAAAGTATGTATTATCAAATCAATTATTTCACTTGACCCATTTCCTACTAAAAGGTTTTTCTTACTTACTCCAGAAACATCTATGTAGTTTATTATAGACTCTTTTAAATCGCTATAAGAGTCTTCAGGATATAAATTTAAATCTATATCACTATCTCCAAGCTCTTTAACAAGATACTTAAACAACTTTTTATTTCCTTCATTTGCATCAAGCTTTACCTTACAATTTACACAATTTGGTTCGTATCCCTTTAGCTCTCTTATACTTTCTTTTTCTCTCAATTTAAACCTCTCCTTGTCAATTTTAATTATATTTTAGTTATCAATTTCCTTAAACAAACGAATTATATTTTGAATTTGTTCATACTTAAATCTATAACTAGCTCTATTTGATATAATCCTAGCACTTATATCGCATATATCTTCTAATATTTCAAGTCCATTTGCTTTAAGTGTATTACCCGTTTCAACTATATCAACAATTACATCTGATAAGCCTACTATTGGAGCTAGTTCAACAGAACCATTTAGTTTTATTATTTCAATTTTTTGACCTTTTTCTTTAAAGTATTTTTTTGCTATGTTTGGGTACTTTGTTGCCACTTTTAGATATTCATCTTTTCTATATATACTATCTCCCTTTAGTCCTGCTACTGCAAATTTACACTTTCCAAAACCTAAATCATATATTTCATATACATCTGTTTCATTTTCTAAAATAGTATCTTTACCTGCTATACCGAGGTCAGCAACTCCTTTTTCAACATACGTAACTACATCTGATGGTTTTACATGTATATATATGATTTTATTTTTTTCATCTTTAAAAATTAGCTTTCTTGTATCAGTATCTATACTATCCCCCAACCCCATTTTTTTAAATTTTTTAAATGATTCCCCTTCTATTCTTCCTTTTGCTAATGCTATAGTTAAATAATCCAAAATAATACCTCCTTTTCAATCTTACTTATATACATACTTCATTAATTCATCAACACTTAATGTAAATCCAATAGCTGGAATTTCTTTTCCATACTCTTTAGTTAGAGAATCATATCTTCCACCGCTTAGAATTTCTTTATATGAGTCTGGATAGTATCCTCTAAACATAACTCCTTCATAATAGTCAAGCATTGTAATCATTGATAAGTCAAATCTAGCTTTATCTAAAAAATTACATTCCTCAATTAAATCGTTTATTTGTTTTAACTCTTCAAGTGCTTGTTTCATCTTATCATTACAATAGAATTTTTGTGCCTTTTCAATAACATTATATAGATTACCTTGAAAACTTAAGATATTTGATAATAATTCTTTTACATCATTTTTAATTTTTAAATCTTCAATATATACTTTTAGTTCATGGTTATTTTTGGTATACAATAAGTTTTTAATTTGATTTTCACAATTCTTGTTCAATTTTAATTCCTCTAATAGTCCATTAATATATTTACTACTACCAACCTCCAAAATAAAATTATTGTTGTACTTTTCAAGTATCTTAAGAGCCAATTTTACCACTTCTCTATCTGCTTCTAAAGAAGATTCTCCTAAGTACTCACAACCTATCTGTCTTATCTCTTTTATTCCAACTGTATTCTTATTTTTATATATAGATGAATTATAAAAAAGTTTAAGTTTTAAACCATCTTCCCATCTTGGTATGAGACTTTTTATTATACTTGTAGTTATATCAGCTCTTAGGACCATTACTCTTCCATTTACAACCTTTACCATAGATTCTTTTGGAATTTTACTATTTATATTTGTAAATTCATCATATTCTTCAAATAATTGTGGTTCTATTTGAAAATATTCTTCATCTAAGAAAAGCCTGTCTATTTCTCTTTTTAATTTGTATCTTTTTTTAGAATAAATAACTTCATCTTCAATCCTTAAAAATTTCATACTCTCACCCTTTTCATTAAAATTACTCTTACATTTGCAAATTTAAAACAATAAAAAAGCCATATAGGCTTTATACCTATATGGCTATAATTTTCTTTTAAAATTACTTCCCATCATAGATACAAGACCAATTACACTAAAAACAGGGCTTGTGTCTATGAATCAATTTCATATTACAATCCCTTTAGTCTATGATGATGGTGATGATTTAATTTTATATTTAATTTTTCTACATTTAATCTCACCATGATAATTTCCTCCCAAATATTTTTTATTAATATTCTAAATTTACAGTTTTTTTATTACTATTAATGATAATATACTTTTCAAAAATTGGCAATAGTTATTTAGAAATTTAAATAAAATATTTTATATGATTTTTTATTTGTACAGTTAGATATTTAATCTTTACTTAATTTGGAAATTTTGTGTATAAAAAATGAAATTTCGGGAAAAATTGTAATAATTTAAAAAAACTTATTAAAATATAGTATAATAAGTATATCTTAATGTAAAGGGATGATTTTATGTATAAATATGATGACTATGTAAATTTAACAAATGATTTAGATTTGCCTGTGGAAATTAGAAATAAATGTGTTAGAATTGTTAGTGTGTCAGAGAATTTAGAGGATATAATTATAGTACATAAATTCAAACTATATGTCGTAAATGAGAAGTACATTAAAGGAATTATGGAATAGACATTTTGAATATGCTATTTTTATAAACAAGTTATTATAAATATAATTTGATATTTATAATAAGGAGCTGTCTTATAATAGAAGATACATTCTATATAAGACAGTTCTTTTTATTTTCTTCATTGTAGAATTTTTAGTATCAATTAACTGGATTTTTAAACTATAAAACATACAATAAAACAGCCAAAAAGTGGAATAAAGAACCTAACATAATAAAAATATGAAATATCTCATGAAATCCAAATTCAGGACTTATATTTGGCTTCTTAATAATGTAAATAACTGCACCTATAGAGTAAGATACACCTTCTATTATTAATAAGTTAAGACAATCCTTAGGAATTGAATTAAATGCATTTATATCAAAGACAATTGCCCACCCCATAAGTAAATATAGACTTGTAGACAACCATCTAGGTGCATCCATCCAAAATATTTTTATTACTATACCAATAAATGCAACTATCCATATTGCTGTAGTAAATATTATTCCCTCTTCTTTTTGCATAAAATACAAGCATATTGGTGTATATGAACCAGCAATCAATACATAAATCATCGCATGGTCTACTTTTCTGAAAAATAATTCTTGTTCTGGTGTACCTTTTAAAAAATGATAATATGAGCTTGCACTATAAAGAGCAATTAAAGATAATCCAAAGACAGACACAGACACTATCATCAAAAAAGAAGTTTGTTGTAAAGATATAGATTGAAAAATTAAAATTATAGTAGCTATAAGAGATAAACAAGCCCCTATAAAATGAGTTAAACTACTTATTGGGTCTCTACCCTTTAAAAAAAATTGATACATTTCGTCCTCCTACAATTATGTATTTTAAAAATTATATTTTATATATAGTTTTTAATACTATATTATACATTTAATTATACCACTATATATATCTTTTGCAACCATTAATATTGTTTTATTTTCTAAATTAGTGTATTATAGATATTATGGAGGTAACATATGATGAACAATGAATTAAATACCATAATACTAGAAATGCTAAATAATACAGATATAACTTCAAATGATATTCCATCTATTGACCTATATATGGATCAAATTATTTCTCTAATTGACAATAAACTTTCTGCCAATAAAAGATTTGACGATGAAAAAATTCTCACTAAAACAATGATAAATAATTATAGTAAAGAAGGATTAATCAAACCTATTAAGGGAAAAAAATATACCAAAGAACAAATCTTACAAATGATAATCATTTATTCTATGAAAAATACACTTACAATACAAGAGATTAAAAGAATCTTAAATGGTGTATACGAAAAAGAGGATTTCAGTGGAGAAGACTTAGTGGCATGTTATGAAAAGTTTATATCAATAAAAGAAAGGCAAAGAAATAATATGCCAAACTTTATAGAGTCTAATTTTGAAAATATCACTATTAATCCAGAAAATAAAGATGATTTATTGATAGCCTTACTAAGCTTAACTTCAATGGCTGACCAATTAAAAAGTATTTCGGAAAAAATAGTAGATACTTTTTTCAAAGATACTCCCAAAAAATAATTTTAATAAAGTAAGACTGAAAATAAATATTAAAATACAATGTAACTTAAATTAATCATTATTGTATACAATATAATTTTCAGTCTAAATATTAATACTTTCTATTTTTAACTCCTTCAAGAATCTCCATATCTAAAGTTTACAAATTTAATTTTATTCTGTTTAAGTTTTGACAATGTGAACAATTCAAATTAACTTGAATTTGTTTATACCCTATGAAAACGGCTTGTTTAAGTATACCAGTGCCATCATCTATCATCACTACATTGTCTTTTATCTCTACATGGAAATTATTCTCTTGATTACACCAATAACAATCATACTTCTCATTACTTTTTTCTTCTCGCATGATTTTCGCCTCCTTCAATATAAGTTTCTACATTAAGAGAGGTTTTTCCTTTATATTTTCAATAAAATAAAATATTATAACTAAAACTTCAAAGAATCAATTATACCTTCTATTTTTTCAGATGCTTTTTCTATTGCACTTTGTCTTTCTTCTTCACTAGTTCCAGTTCCATCTACTAATAATTCATCAAATTTTTTGATTCCTATAAATTTCATGATACTTTCCACATAATTTAATCCTTTATTCATAACTGGCTTTAGTACCCATGGTATATGTCCACCTGAAGATTGTATATATACCATACTTCTATCAATATCATTTAGTATTCCTTGTGGTTTATCATCACCTTCAAAAGATATAGTTTTTCCATCTTGAATTATACAATCTATATATTCTTTAAGTGGGGCTGGAAAAGATAAACTCCACATAGGAGCTGCTATTACATATACACTTGCACTCACAAATTGGTCACAAAGACTTCTAATTTTTGCAAGTTCTTTTCTATCCTTATCATCTAATTGCTTAGCAGCTTCTTCACTAACTATACTATTTCTCTTTTCAAAGTATTGATATTCCAATCTTGGTATATGTTCTTTATAAAGGTCTACTTCTTCAACTTCAAAATCCTTATTTTTTTCCATAAATTTATTGATAAACTTTCTTGCTACAGTTTTACTTGAAGATAAATCTTCTGGTTTTGAATTCACATTTATATATAATAATTTTTTTTTCATAAGCTCACTCCTAAGATTATTTTTATATTATTATTTCACAAAAATAACCATTCTATTCTGTAGTTAAATTATAAAGTTAATAGAAATATATTTCTTAAATAATCTTAAAAAGTAAATTTATAGAATACAAGAATAAAATATAATTAATTATACAATATAATTTTAAATATATTAAAATTCTAATCAAGCAATTACTTATAATATTTTAGATAAAATAAGTATTCTATGAAGTTATGTAAATTCCTCTTAGAATTTCTAACTTCAATAAAAAATGGTATAGTGCTTTGACACTATACCATTAAAATTATTAAAGTATTTTTTAATACTTCTTCTTCCATTTTGCGCTTCTTCCCCTTGCAACAACCTCTATCTTATCTTGTTTTCTTAGATTATTAAAAACTCTATTTATAGTAGGTTCTGGAATATCAGGACATAGGTCCTTTATATCTTCTTTTGTAAAATATCCAAGAGTAGAATTTATTATTTTTTCTATTCTGCTAGTTTTTGTCTGTCTTTTCTTATCAGATACATTTAAACTGTCATCTAACTTCTTATATGCAGTCAATATAGTTTCTAAAAAATATTCAATCCAAGCATTCATATCTGATTTTTCATTCCCTATAGAGGACTTCAAATAGTTTAAGTTACTATAGTACTCATATGAACTGTCATCAAATATTTTTCCTAAACTTATATATCTTCCAACTTCATATCCACTTTTATTTAACAGCAATAATATAAGTACTCTTGCCATTTTTATATTACCTTCTTTAAATGGATGTATCAATATGAAATCTAACACAAATGCAGAAATTAATATTAATATATCAATTTCATCCTCATCTATCAATGTATTATAAGCTTCACATATTTCTTCTACGGCTTTTTCAACCTTATTAACACTTGCGTCACCATTCATGAAGTCACTATTTTTTAAATTGTATTCAAAAAATCCACTCTCTGATTTATAGCTTCCCCCTCTAGTAGATGAAAATTTATATAAGTATCCATGAAGTTCAAGAATTGTTTGTGAGCTTATTGGGATACTCTCATAAGCACTATTAATAGTTTTTACTACATCTCTGTATTCAACAATACTTAACTCTTCTCTACTTTTAGGTGTGACTTCATTACTTATTAATTTTTCTAAATTAAAAGTATTACTTTCTTTTTGATTTCCAATATATGTAGATTCGGAACAATCTACTAAAGATTTTTTTTCTAGACTTTCTAAAATTTCTTTCGGTTGTTTTTTGTAAAGCAGTTGTCTACCCTTATACTCATTTATCTTAGACAACATTCTAGCTACATTCATGTTTACATACATATTTTTTAATTTGCTTTTTTTTGTAAATTCCATAAAATCACTCCATAATTAGAATTTCTCTTCTTTTTGACAGCGGTTTTATTTTATCATATAATTGTATTTTTTACAATTTTTTACTTATTTATCTGAAATTATACTTTTTATTCGGTTGTTATTTCGCTTAATCGTTCACTTTTAGGTGTATATCTTTTCAATTCTCTAAATACTACTACACCTGTAATTACTGTGGCTATAAAGTCAGATACTGGTTGAGCTGTCCATACACCCTTTAAACCTAAGAATGTAGGAAGAATTATTACTGCTGGTATCAATAAAATTACCTGTCTTAGAAGACTTAATAACATTGCCATTTTTGCTTTACCTATAGATTGTATAAAGTTTGTTCCTGTAATTGATAAACCTACTATTGGTAACATAAGTAGATATATTTTTAAACCATCTACAGATATACTCATAAGTTCAGCGTCTTTATTAAATATTCCTATAATTGCCTCTGGGAAAAGCATAATTACTACCATACCCATACATAAAATTATAGTAGCTACTACCAATGAACCTAAGTATGCTTTTTTAACTCTATCGTATTTTTCAGCCCCATAGTTAAAACCTATAATGGGTTGCGCTCCCTGATTTATTCCAAAGATAGGCATTAAAAATACCATTGCTATAGAAGAAATTGTAGCCATAGCTCCTATAGCTAAATCTCCACCATGAGTTTTAAGAGCAATATTTGATATTACTTGAACTAAGCTTGCTGCAAGTTGCATAGCAAATGGTGACATACCTATCGCAAAGACTGCTCTTACTAATCTTTTATCTAATTTTAAATGAGATTTACTGAATTTTAAATTTGATTTTCCACTTATATAGTAGCCTATAGTTAAAATAGCTGTAAGAGCTTGAGAAGTTACTGTAGCAATTGCAGCTCCTTGTATTCCCATATTGAATCCAAATATTAACATCCAATCTAAAACTATATTAGTTAGGCATCCTATTATCATTATTCCTGCTGAAATCTTAGGGCTACCGTCAGCTCTTATTGAGTGATTTAAAGAAAAGGATAGAAGATTTACTACTGTTCCTAATAAGATGATATTTATATATGTCTTTGCATATATTAGTGTATTTTCACTTGCTCCAAATAACGTAAGTATTTTATTTGCAAATAATATCCCAAGTACCATTATTATAATTCCTGTAACTACAGCTAATGTCATTGCATTTCCTATAAGTCTTCTTGCATCTTCTACTTTACCTTGCCCAAGTTTTATTGATATAGTCGTTGTTGTTCCTATTCCTATCAACATACCAAATGCAAGTATTATTGTCATTATTGGCATCGTAACACCAAGACCTGTTATTGCAAGTGGTCCAACCCCTGGTATGTTCCCAATAAAAATTCTGTCTACCACATTATATAGACTATTTACCAGCATACCTATTATTGCTGGTATAGAGTATTTCAGTAGTAATTTACTGATTCGTTCTGTTCCTAATAATTGTTGATTATCCATCAAGTCTCCTCCTTCTTCTAATATTTAATTTTCCACATATTACAAGGGAGGTGCATATGCCCTCCCTTAATATTAACTACTTTTTAAATATTAATTTTCTATAATATATATTATATACCACTTTAATCAAAAAACCAAACTTTTCTAATATAAAATTTCTTTAGCAAATGAAAATAAAGTGAATATATACCTGAGAGCACTAATAATATACCCACATTTTTTAAGTTAAAACTATTATTTAGTACACTATTTAAAAAGAGTAAAGAAAATATGTTATTTGCAATAGCTATAATAAAAGGTACAAAAAATAGTATGCCTATCTCTATACTAACAATCTTATTCATATTTTTAAAAGATAGACCTATTTTTGATAGATTGTGGTATTTAACCTTATCAAAAGGTTCATCTGTATATAGTCTAAAATACAAAAAACTAAGAACTGCCATAAACAGAATAACACCTATGAAAATACCCATAAAGTGAAGAATTTTACTTTGCTGTAACTCAACTAAATACATATCTGGTAAAGTTAAAAAATATGACTTTATATCATCTCTATCTAGGTTAAAATGTTTTTCTTTTAACGCTTCAGTTATATCAGCACTATTTTGCCAGTTTTCATAATCAAATCCATAAAAATTTATTTTTGAAAACTTACTTTGTATATTATTATATAAATCATCATGTATAACTATAATTTTACTAAACATACCTGTAGGAAAAATTATCCTATCTGTTGATTCTTTTATCTTTATGTTTACATTTTTTATTTTATAAGATTTAATATCTTTTAAAGAATTTATGTGCTCTTTTGAATTATATCTAGGGACTATAATTCCCTCATTTTTCTTTAGATTAATTTTATCTAATCCCAATTGTTTTGATAATTTATTATAGTTACTTATACTTAATAATACTTCATTATTATATTCAAGCATAGGAAAACTTAATTCCTTATAATCATATTCTTTTATTGTATTTCTAATTTCTTTTAATTCTTCATATTCTTTGTTATTATTATCTTCTGAAAAATATGAGTAAACCATTGGAAAATTCTCTTTAGAGGATTTACCTTGTGAAGTTACAAGCGTTGAAGTTGTTGTAAATGCTACTAAGGTTCCAGATAAAAGTATTGTCATTAAAAACAACAATCGAGAATTATCTTTCATCTTATATACTAAATTACTTATAAGCAACATATTTATTTTATTTTTATAAAACTTCTCTTTATTTTTCATATGCTTTAATATTAAAATGCTAAACTGAGAAAAAAATAAAAACGTTCCTAGCGTAATCAACAGTGCTATCGTGTACATACCTCCATTTATATTTAACTTATTACCAAATAGTATCATAGCATATCCTGTCATAAGACATACTATACCAAGCATCCCAAATAATCTTGAAGATTTTATATCTTTTTTAGGTTTTTTTGTACCTACTAAAAGTTCAAAAATATTGTTTTTGTTTAACAATTTTAAGCTAAGTGGTCCTGTTATCAAAAACAACAACATAAAAGATATAATTGTCATTAGTATCGCTTTTATTGGAAAGTAACTTTCTGTCAAGTTCATATAAAATATTTTACCTAAATACAATAAAAATAGCTTAGAAATAGATAGCCCTAAAAGTATTCCTAATATTATTGCTAATAATCCTATTATTAAATTTTCAATCAATATCAATCTTTTCAGTTGTTTATTACTCATTCCAACTATCATCATAACTCCAAAATCCCTTAATCTAGATTTTAAGAAATTTCCTAAAGAATACAATATAAAAAGTAGACTAAATCCTAATATTATTAATTCTGAAGTCATAAGAGCCATAAATGCAGTAGAGCCACTTTGGATTCCAGAATCAGTTATAATTGGATGAAACATAGATACTGCAAATACAAAGAATATCATTATAGAAAAAATTGAACTTAAAAAATACGCTAAATATGCTCTAAAGTTTCTAATTATATTATTATAAGCAAATCTTCCAAAATTCACTACCTTACACCTCCTATTTGAGACAATACAGATAGTATTTTATTGTAAAAAGAACTATTTGTGCCTGATTTCTTTATCTCTGTATATATGCATCCATCCTTTATAAAAACGACTCTATCTGAATGGCTTGCACTATATGCTTCATGAGTTACCATAAGTGTAGTTACATTTTGTTCTTTGTTTATCTTAGTAAATAACTCTAAAACACCATCAGTGGATTTCGAATCAAGATTCCCTGTTGGTTCATCTGCAAGAAGTAATGATGGCTTATTTATAATTGCTCTAGCAATTGCACATCTTTGAGCTTGTCCTCCTGAAATCTCATAAGTTCTTCTATCTAAAATTTTATCAATACCTAAAAATTCAGATATATTTTTAGTTTCCCTGTTCATTTTTTTTACATTTCTACCATCTAGTGTAAGTGGCAACATTATATTTTCACCAACTGTCAAAGTGTCAATCAAATTAAAATTCTGAAATACAAAACCAAGTTGTTTTCTTCTAAATTCAGCTAATTTTTCTCCTTCTAATCTACTTGTATCCTGTCCATTTAATATAACTTGACCTTCACTCTGCTTATCAATTGTAGATATTATATTTAAAAGAGTAGATTTCCCACTTCCAGATGGGCCCATAACAGCTACAAATTCACCTTTTTCTATACTTAAATTAATACTATCTAATGCTTTATATGGAACTTTTCCATAATATGTTTTTGATATATTTTTAATACTTAATATGTTCATTTTATATTCTCCATTACTTTTTTATTTTTACTATATTAATATACTATCGTGAATATATCATTTTAACCATAAAAATACTCTAACAATTAACTTACATATTTGTAAGTTAATTGTTAGAGTATCAACAAATTAATTAGTATTAATAATTAATTCAACTAAAATTTTAAAAGCTTTTCAAATTCACTAAGTACCATCGGTTTAGCAAATAAATAACCTTGAACCTTATCGCATCCTATTTCTTTTAAAAACTCTACTTGCTCATTGGTTTCTACACCTTCACATATAACTTTAATATTAATCGCTTTTGACATTTCTACTATCTTAGAGATAATAATTTTTCCACGTTTTGTATCTGTTGTCTCAATTAGAAAAACTCTATCTAATTTTAAAATATCAAAAGGAAGGTCCTTTAATAGATTCAAGGATGAATATCCTGAGCCAAAATCATCCATTGATATAAGAAATCCTATCTTTTTAAGCCTCTTAATTATATCAATCAATATATTTAAATTATCAAATACAACACTTTCTGTTAATTCAAGTTCTATAAACTTAGGTGATATATTATACTTATTTATCAATTCAGTAATATTTTCTATAAAATTATCTCTGTGTAAATGAACTCTAGATATATTCACAGAGATTGGCACAGGGTTATAACCTTTGTTTAGCCACTTTCTCAAGGTCTTACATACTTCTTCAAATACAAACATATCAACATTTACAATGAAACCATTTCTTTCAAATAAAGGTACAAAATCTACAGGTGAAATAAATCCCATATCTGGATTATTCCATCTTATTAGAGCTTCTGCTCCTTCAATTTCATTTCCATCATTTAAACTATATTTTGGTTGATAATATACTACAAACTCTCCTTTTTCCAAAGCTTTATTCATATTATCTTCCAATTTCTTTTCTCTATATAATCGATTTCTTGTATCTTCATTAAAAAATGAATATGAATGCTCATACTTATCTTTTTTTGTTTTTGCAGCAATATTCGCTCTATCAATTAACAAGTCAATTTTTTGTATATCATCACTTTTATTTATCTTATATATACCACTTGACATAACAATTTTATATTTTGAGGAATTACTAGTACTTAAACTGCATATTTCATTATTTATTTTAGATAGTCTATTTAAAAGGTCAGCATCAGTATTGCAGGAAAGTAATAATATAAAGTGGTCATTATCCATTCTAGCACAAAGTTCATATTTGTTTGTATTGTGTCTTAACACATTTGCAATATGTACTAATATCTTATTTCCTTCAGCATAACCAAACATCTCATTTATGTATTTAAATTTATTAACATCTAATTGAACTAAGTAAAAATCATCCTTATAGTAATTATGTAAAATATATATAGAATCTTTTTTAAATTTTTCTTTGTTTTTTATTCCACTTAAGGAATCATAGTAAGCTAATTTTTTAAGTTGTTCTATTAGTGTAACATTACTTAATTTCCACAATATCAAAAATATTAATATATAGAAAAATAACTTGATTATAAAATCAATTATCAAGCTTTTAAAGTTCTTAAAAACATCACAACTTGAGATTAATGTCCAATCAGTTCCTTTGATACTCGTATATCTTGCACTATATAACTTCCAATTATCCCATGATAAAAAACCACCTTGACGTTTCTCATCTATATTTTTTAAAATTTCATTTTTACTGCTCCCTATAATATTTCCTTCTACACTAAACATATTTGTCTTATTATAGACATAGTCTTTATTTTGATGAGAAATAATGGCATAGTTTTTATCTACCATTAAAAATTTAATAGAATCATCAGAATTAGTTCTACTTACTATCTTATTTACATCTTGAAAATAAAAGGAAGCAAAAATAGTTCCACTTACTTCATTATTTTTTATAATAGGTACACATATAATAAATACTTTATCCCCTGTAACCTTACTAACTGTAATATCGGAAATCACCATTTTTTTTGTTTCTAGTACCTTCTGAAAATGCGTTCGGTCTTTTATTGTCCCAACCCTTTCTCTATATGTACTTGAAGTATTTCCTTGTGCATCAGTTATTCCAAGCATAAAAAGATTATATTGTTTTTGATAAGGTCTTAATAACTTACCTTTTTCAATTAGAGATATTCTGTCATCAGAAAATCTATCGTCTTGACTAAGAGCCTTTAATAAGGATGCATTGACGCTTAAATAATTTTCTAATTCTCTTTTTGAGGCTTCAATCATATTTTTAGAAGTAACCTCCATAGAATTACTTGCATATATAATTGTACTTGTAAAATCAATTAAAATTAATAACATCAATAAAATTAATATATACCTAAAAACTAATCCATCAAATATTTTTTCTCTTTTTCTCATATTTAAACACCATTAATTATACTATTGTAATACATACTCAATCGGCTCTTTAATAACTTGTGACATTACTCTATGTGAATAATCCAAAAGTATTCTTTCTTTAAATTTATATGAATCCCTTATACAAGATTCATAATTTAAAACTGGCACATTTGATTTTTCAATTTTATATAGGAATGGCCTATATTCTAATGATGGGATATTATTTTTTAAGTAATTTATACTTGCTTCATCTAAAATGCTTACATTTTCAATGTCTGTTGTACCAATATATGCAACAGTTATACCCAAAATATTCTTTTTAGATATAAGTTCTAATGTCAAGTTTGATAACTCTGATTCTGCCAACCACACATTATTCCCCCCTTATAAAATCTTTATTCGATATTATTTTACCATAATTAAACAAAATTATGTTGCTTAGTGGTAAATATTACAACAATAACTGTGACTTTATTATATAATTTTCAAAAAAAATATACCAAGCTAGAAATTATTCTAACTTGGTATATTTAATTTACAAATTAAGCATTAACTTTTGCTTTTAAATATTCGTCTATTGAAGCTGCTGCAGTTTTACCAGCACCCATTGCAGATATTACTGTTGCTGCTCCAGTAACAGCGTCTCCACCTGCAAACACACCTTCTTTAGAAGTTTGACCACTTTCATCTGTTATTAAGCATCTTCTCTTATTTATATCAAGACTCTTTGTGGTAGAAGATATTAATGGATTTGGACTTGTTCCAAGTGACATTATAACTGTATCTACATCAAGTACAAATTCAGAACCTTCTATTTCTATAGGTCTTCTTCTTCCAGAATCATCTGGTTCTCCTAATTCCATTCTTATACAAACCATACCTTTAACATATCCATTTTCATCTACTAAAATTTCTTTAGGATTTGTCAATGTATTAAATATAATTCCTTCTTCTTTTGCATGATGTACTTCTTCAGCTCTTGCTGGAAGCTCTTTTTCACTTCTTCTATAAACTATATATGATTCTGAACCTAATCTTAATGCAGTTCTAGCAGCATCCATAGCAACATTTCCACCACCAACTACAGCAACTTTTTTACCAGAACTAATAGGTGTATCATAATCATCTCTATAAGCTTTCATTAAGTTTACTCTAGTTAAAAACTCATTTGCAGAAAATACTCCATTTGCATTTTCTCCTGGTATATTCATAAACATAGGAAGACCAGCTCCTGAGCCTATGAATATAGCTTCAAATCCTTCATCTTCTATAAGTTCATCTACTGTAATTGTTTTACCAACAATTACATTAGTTTCTATTTTCACACCTAATTTTCTTATATTATCTATTTCAGGTTGAACAACAGCTTGTTTTGGAAGTCTAAATTCAGGTATTCCATAAGTTAAAACTCCACCTGGTTCATGCATTGCTTCAAATATCGTTACATCATATCCTTTTTTAGCTAAATCACCAGCACAAGCAAGGCCTGCTGGACCACTTCCTATTACAGCTACTTTTTGATTTTTCTTAGGTTCTGTATCAGATAAGTTTATATCATTTTCTTTTGACCAATCTGCTACAAATCTTTCTAATTTCCCTATTGATACTGCATCTGATTTTATTCCAAGTATACATACACCTTCACATTGACTTTCTTGTGGGCATACTCTACCACAAACAGCAGGTAGTGAACTACTCTTAGCTATTACTTTAGCAGCACCTTCTATATCATCTTCTTTAATTTTTGTTATAAATCCTGGGATATCAATTCCTACTGGACATCCACCTACACATTTTGGTTTTTTACATCCTAGACATCTATTAGCTTCTGCCATAGCTTCTTCTTTATTGTATCCTAAACATACTTCATCAAAATTTGTTGCTCTTACAGCAGGTTCTTGTTCTCTAACTGGTACTTTTACTTTTTTAGCATCCATTATTTGTTACCTCCACATCCACAATTACTATGATGATGACTGTCGCCTTCTTCAAGTTTTAGCATAGCTCTTCCTTCTTGAGTTTTGTACATAGATTGTCTTCTCATCGCTTGGTCAAAGTCAACTAAATGTCCATCAAATTCAGGTCCATCTACACATGCAAACTTAGTCTCATTTCCAACACTAACTCTACAACCGCCACACATACCTGTTCCATCAATCATTATTGTATTTAAACTTACTATAGTAGGTATGTTTAATTCTTTAGTCAATTGACACATAAATTTCATCATTATCATTGGTCCAATTACTATTGCTTGGTCATATTTTTTACCTTGATTATCAACTAAATCTTTTAATAAATCTGTAACTCTTCCATCAAATCCATATGTCCCATCATCTGTTGATATGTATACATTTTTAGCTACTTTTCTCATATCATCTTCTAATATGATTAATTCTTTAGTTCTTGCACCAATTATTACATCTACATCTAATCCATTATCTTTAAACCATTTAACTTGTGGATACACTGGAGCAGAACCTACTCCACCAGCTACAAATAGGATTTTTTTATTTTTTAATTCTTCTATATCTTCATGTATGAATTCACTTGCTTGTCCTAGTGGCCCTACAAAATCCATTACAAAATCGTTTTCTTCAAACATTGCTAATTTCTTAGTTGAAGCACCAACTGTTTGGAATACGATAGTCACTGTTCCTTTTTCTCTATCATAATCAGCTATTGTAAGAGGAATTCTTTCTCCCTTTTCGTCATTTTTAATTATTATAAATTGACCAGGCTGAGAAGATTTTGCAACTCTAGGAGCCTCTATTTCCATCAAATAAATACTATCTGTTAATTGTCTCTTACTAACTATTTTATTACTCATCTCGCTATTCTCCATTCTAACAAATATATTTTTCCCACTTTAAATTTAATTAAAACATAAACACACAAAACTATAACTCTAATTATAATACAATATTAGTTCTCGATTAAATGTTTTGTATTGGACATCCCCCCTGTAAAATAATTATAACTGCCCAAATTACAAATAGTTGATATTAACAAATTACTTTTAAATTCCAACAAATATTAAAACCTATATTATACATATAATTTGTTATAGATTTAACCTAATACACACTTAAAGTATACTATATTATGCTAAATTTGTAACAAAAATTTTATAAATACATAATAAATTTTTTTTATTCAATTATTTGTTTAATAAATTAACCTAGGTTTTCATAATAACTCAGATTTCTTTAAAAACTAAACGTGTATAAGGCTTTAATCTATTGCAATACAAGCTTTTATATAAACTAAAATATACTCTTATTTTATTATATATCTAAAATTTTTAATATTCATTAATTATTTGAATTTTTATATAAAATTTTTATATTTTCTAAAGATTTATTTACTTATGTAATAATTTATAATAATATTAATTTATAAAGTTAATAATTATTATGAATACACATAAAAATAATTAAAAATAGGAGGTTTGTTTTTTGAAAAATATTATTTCTGCAAAAGAACTTATATCTAAATTAGAACATAATGATAATCTAGTTGTTATAGATTGTAGATTTGACCTTATCAATAGAACTTATGGTATTGATTCTTATAAAAAAGGACATATAAAAGGTAGCTTTATCTTGGATATAGACAAGGATTTATCATCTCCTACAAAAGAACATGGTGGTAAAAATCCTTTACAAGACCCTTTTATATTAAAAGAAAAGTTAGAAAAAATGGGTGTTGATAATGACACTACAATTATAACTTATGATGATGGAGATTTAAATGGTGCTTGTAGACTATTCTTCCAATTAAAACACTTAGGTCTTGAAAATGTCTATGTATTAGATGGTGGAATAACAGCTTTTGTAAAAGAAGGCGGACAATTAGAAGAAAAAATAAATATTCCAAACTGTATAGGCAAAAAAATTAAGCCTAATGTAAATGACAATTTAGTTGTTCCAATGGAATACGTTAAATCTAAATTATATGATGAAGATACTGTGATTATAGATTGTCGTGCTAATGAAAGATACCAAGGTTTAGTTGAACCTGCATATTCAAAAGCTGGCCATATACCTAGTGCAAAAAATTACTTTTGCAAGGATTTAATAAAAGGTGATTTTGAAAATGGCTCACTTAAAGATATAGAATTTTTAAAAGACTTCTTTAAGGATTTAAATAATTATGATGAAATAATTTTATCTTGTGGTTCAGGAATATCTGCTTGTGTTAACAGCCTTGCACTTAGAGAGCTTAATATGCCTCATAAGATTTATGTTGGTAGCTTTAGTGATTGGATTAGCTATGATGACAATGAAGTTAAAACTGGACAAGAATAAAGTCAATAATAAATAAAACTAGGATATAATATTTTAGTTTTTTATAAAGGCGTTAGTCATTATAGACTTTCGCCTTTTATTATTGTAATTTCATGTAGTTTTCTATTATTCATTTATTCATTAAACATACCTTTAGTTTATAATATTGATGAACTACAATATGATTAATAAACTGCAACATGACCATCACATCTTGATTCTGTTGCACAAACATAGCTTTCTTGCTCTGTTTTAAAGATTATTTGTCCCCTACCCATATCGACATTATCGTGAATTACTTTTATCTCATGGCCTTTTTCAATAAGGGCATCTACCACATGTCTTGACATCTCTGATTCAACTTCTATCTCTTTACCTTTTATCCACTGCCATCTTGGAGCATCTAATGCCTCTTGAGGGTTTAAACCAAAGTCTATCATACTCGTTAATACTTGAAGATGTCCCTGTGGTTGCATAAAAGCACCCATTACACCAAATGGACCTATTGCTTTATCATCTTTACCTAAAAAACCAGGTATTATTGTATGATAAGGTTTTTTAAATGGTTTTACTACATTATGGTGTTTAGGGTCTAAGTTAAAATTATTACCTCTACTATGTAACGCAATGCCAGTGTTTGGTATTACTATCCCAGAGCCAAAATTTATATAATTACTCTGTATATATGAAACCATATTACCATCTTTATCAGCGGTACAAAGATATACAGTTCCACCACAATATGGCTCTCCTTCTTTTGGATATAAAGCTTTTTTATTATCAATCAATAAACTTCTCTTTTTTGCATAATCTTGACTTAATAGTTCTTGAACCTTTACTTTCATATGTTCTATATCAGTTACATAAGTTTTAGAATCTGCAAAAGCCAGTTTTAAGCTTTCTATAATCTTATGTATATCATCTACATTTTCTATATCTCCTTTTATGTCCAATTCTTTTAATATATTTAATGCCATTAAGACTGTTATCCCATGTCCATTTGGTGGAATTTCAAATATTTTATATCCTTTATATTCTGTGCTTATAGGTTCTACCCAAGTTGGATAAAAACTCGCTAAATCACTTTTTCTTATAGCTCCATCAAACTTTCTAGAATACTCATCTATTTTATCTGCTAGTCTACCTCTATAAAAACTTTCAGCTTGTGTATTTGCTATCTCTTCTAATGTATTAGCATGCTCTTCACATACAAATATGTCACCAGCTTCTGGAGCTTTACCATCTTTAGAAAATGTCTCAAACCATGACTTAAATTCTTCTCCAACAAATTCTTTTTCATATAGTTCATAGGACTTTTTCCATACTTTTGATACATTAGGAGAAACAACATATCCTTCTCTTGCATATTCAATTGCTGGAGATAAACATTCTAGTAGACTAAGTTTTCCATACTTTTTATTTAATTCTGCCCAAGCTGCAGGTATCCCAGGTATAGTTACTGCTCCAAATCCATACTTTGGCATCTCTTCCATGTTCTTGTAATTTTTTAATTCCATTCTTTCTGGAGCAAAACCACTAGAATTTAGTCCGTACAATCGTTTTTCTTCTTCTATCCAAACAAGAGCATATGCGTCTCCTCCAATTCCATTACTTGTAGGTTCAACTACCGATAATGTAGCAGCAGTTGCAACTGCTGCATCCACAGCATTCCCACCTTTTTTTAGTATTTCAAGCCCAGCTTGAGAAGCTAATGGTGTTGAAGTTGCAACTGCTCCATTTTTAGCATATATAACATTTCTTATTGATGGATATTTATGTTGATGAGCATCAAACCTCATAATTTTCAACTCCTTGTCATTTTTATTTTATATTTTCCTTAAATTTATTATATAACATTAAGTAATACAACTGATACAAAATACAAACTTTTTCCAAAACTTAATTACATTATTATAATATTTTTTTGTTTTGATTAGATAAACTATCTTACTTTTAGTATCTATTTAATTCTTATTAAGTAAAAAATACTCTACAGCTTAATCTATTATCATATTTTGAGCGTATTTTAATGTTATAAAATAATATATAAAGTAACCTATATAATAAATGGCTAGTGTTATAATAATTGGTATAAACAAAGACCTAGTTATAAATTTTTGAGCAATTGACATAGCAAATAAATTATGAATTGTACCTATAATTAATGGCAATAAAAATACAACTTTTAATTGTTTTGATATTATTTTCTCAATATCTTGATTGTTTGCCCCAAGTTTTTTTAGCATAATATATCGTTCTTTATCATCATATATATTTGATAGTTGTTTAAATAAAATTATACTTCCTGTACACAAAAGAAATACTACAGATAGAAATATACCTATAAATAACATAAGACCACTTAGTCTAATTAAATTATTATAGTTTTCGATACTTGATGTAAAATTAAAGGGATAAGTTGATTTCATATTTTTATCAACAATATTTTTTAATCTTAAAGACATGTCAAACTCTTTTTTTTCATTTTTTATATCAATTAATCTTAATAATCTTGATTTTCCATCTGATTTTAATCTATTAAATACATTATCTTCTACCACAATTAAATCAAATGTTGATTGTGAATTTATTTCTGGTTCTAAGATATTTTTTTGAACTGTAAATAAACTCATATTCTCTTTTTCTTTAAGATATATATCTATTTTTTGAGTACCAGTATTTTTAAGAAACATTTTCTTATATGAATCTGAAACATAATATACATGCTCTTCTGAAGTTAATTCTTCATAATTACTGTTTTGATATTGTCTTAATTTCTTAAAATCACTTTCTTTAATAAAATCTACAAGCACTGTGTTTTCTCTATAAACTCCTCCTTTTTTATAATACAATTTAAAATTTACATCTCTGTTTATAAGCTCTATTGTCTTATCAAAAAATATCTTATCATCTTCTTTATATTTATATAACAACTTGTCAATTTCCTTATTTACAAGATAATTTTCTGCATTTATAGTATAACTATACTTGTAGTTTTCATTTATATTTCTATCTATATCGTAATAAAGGGATATTGTAAATCCTAACATAGTTACACTTGTAGCTATTAGTATCGCTATTATTGCCAATACTCTGCTATTATTCTTCAATTTGAATCCAAGTTCCGAAAATGCAATTAAATTTCTTCCCTTGTAATAAAAACTTTTTTTCTTCTTAGCAACATCTATAATTATCGACATTATTGATGAAAAAAATAAAAAAGTACCTGGTATTATTGTAATTAATATAAAAACTGAAAACATAATGTTTTCAATAATGAAATAACTGCTGGACATTAAATAAGAAAATACTATTAGTAAAATTCCAAGTATTCCCTTTAGCTTTATAAATCTTTTATTTGTATATTTTTCTGGTGACTTCTTAAATAACTCTACAATTTTTTTATTGCTAATGACTATAATATTTCTTATTCCAATTACTACAAATATTACTACAAATATTACTAATGTTTGAATTAAAGCCTTTATACTTAAAGTCATCTTTACTCCTATAATTTCTTTCATTAATTTTACAAGAATCATTGTCATAAGCTTTGAAAATAAAAAACCTAAAGATATCCCTATTAATATTGCAAATATTCCCATCAAAAAAGTTTCATATAAAAATATTCTTCCTATCTGATTTTTTCTCATTCCAATCAAGCTATAAGTACCTATCTCTTGCCTACGTCTATTAAAAAAAAATGAATTTGAATAATATATAAATAAAAAAACAAATACCACTATTACAATTGAACTTGTATTAATGCCTATTTTAGCCCTTCTACCAAGTAAACTTAAAGCTTCATTGTACTCTATTGATTTGAAACTAAAGAATATAAATACACTAAATACAATTGAAACAAAGTACATAAAATAGCTTAAAAAGTTCTTTTTTACATTTTTTATAGCAATTTTAAATAAACTCATTTTTATTAACTCCTCCAATTAAGGAAACTGTATTTAGTATTTTATTATAAAATTCTTTTGTGCTTTCTCCTTTTATAAGTTCTGTAAAAATTATTCCATCCTTTATAAAGAGTATTCTACTACAAAAACTTGCACTTATAGCATCATGCGTTACCATTAATATTGTTGAATCATTATCTCTATTTAATTTTAGTAGAGAATTTAATAAATCCCTTGCAGATTTAGAATCTAATGCTCCTGTAGGCTCGTCTGCAAGTATTAATGATGGTTTTGTTACTATTGCTCTACAAACAGCTCCTCTTTGTTTTTGACCACCTGAGACTTCATTAGGATATTTATCTAATATTGATTCTATATTTAGTGATTTTGAAACTTCTTTTATTCTACTTTCTATTACTGATACTTTTTCATTTTTTAAAGAAAGAGGTAGCATTATATTTTCTTTTATAGTTAATGTATCTAAAAGGTTAGAATCTTGAAATACAAATCCAAGATTATCACGTCTAAAGTCAGCTAATTTATTTTGTTTCATTTTAATAATATTCTTATCCTCTATATAAACATTTCCTGATGAAGGCAAATCTATTGTAGAAATAATGTTTAAAAGAGTTGATTTTCCAGCTCCAGATGAGCCCATAATACCTACAAATTCACCTTTAGAAACTTTAAAACTTATTCCCCTTAAAGCTTCATATTTTGAGCCTTTTCTACCATACTCTTTTTTTATATTTTCAACAATTAATATTTCTTCCATAATTACTTACCACTCCTCAACATAATTGCTCATTTTCCAATTCTTATAAATATATTATATATATTAAGGTAGTTTTTAACCATTTAATTACATTAATATAATGTTACATTTCTGTAAGTATTAACTATATTTCTTCATTTTTAATGAAATTATGTTTAAAATATAATTTGTCAAGCAAAATATAGTTATATTAATATAATTATTTTAAATTATAAGGTAGAAATGTTTGAACTTATCAAGTAAAATATAGTTATGTTAATATAACTATTCTGGATTAGGAGGTAAAAATGTTCAAAATAATGGTAATTGAAGATGATGTTTCATTAAAGCATCAAATAGCAGACTGTCTTTCTAAATGGGGACATATTGTCTATCAAATAGAAAATCTTGAAAACATAATAGAAGAATTTAAGCATTATAAACCACAATTGGTTTTATTAGATATAAATCTTCCATTTTATGATGGATTTCATTGGTGTAATGAGATAAGAAAAATTTCCAAAGTTCCAATAATCTTTATTTCTTCAAGAAACTCTAATATGGATGTAATAATGGGTGTAAATCTAGGTGCAGATGATTATATACAAAAACCATTTTCTATAGATGTTTTAATAGCTAAGGTAAATGCTCTTTTAAGAAGAACTTATAATTTTGCTGATAATAATTCAAATAAAATTGTCCATAATGAAGTTACTTTAGATTTATCAACTGCAACTATATGTTATAAAGATAATACTATTGAGCTAACAAAAAATGAAATTAAAATTCTTCATGAACTTATGAGGAATAAAAGTAAAATAGTTAGTAGAAATAAACTTATGAAAAAATTATGGGATAATGATTGGTTTGTAGATGATAATACTCTCACTGTTAATGTAAACAGAATACGTTCAAAACTAAGTGAAATTGGATTGGAAGACTTTATAGAAACTAAAAGAGGACTAGGTTATATAATCAGTTAAAATAGCTTTAAGTAGGTGAATTTATGAGTTTTAAAGATTTTCTCAAAGATAAACTCGAATTTTTAGTATACAACTTTGCTTTCTTACTTTTTACGATAGCAGTTATTATATTTTCTCCTATCGATACTCTCTTAGTAGACACTATTGTATACATATTAATTGTAAATATAGTATTTTCATTCATATATATACTTACTGGCTACATTAAGAAAAATAGATTTTTAGAGAAAATTAAAAATAATACATTCAAAGTTAGTACTAATGATATAGAATTAATTAAATGTACAAATGAAGAAAAAATATATTTGGATATAATTAAAGATTATCAAAGCCAATGTGATGATATAATAGATATCAATACTAAGAAATTTGAAGAAAATAAAGAAACTATGAGTATGTGGGTACATGATATAAAAATGCCTATAGCAATAATCAAACTAATCCTTGAGCAAAACGAAAATTTAATTTAAGAAAAAATTTCAGATGATATCGATAAAGAGATGTTTAGAATTGAAAATTCTGTTGAAAGGATTTTATATTTATCTAGACTTGAAGATTTTCATAAAGATTTTTTGATTCAAGAAGTAAATATTGAAAAAATTATTAGAAATATTATTAGAAAATATTCGAAATATTTTATCTCAAAAAAAATAATTTTAAACTTAAATAATTTGAATTATACAGTTTTATCAGACGAAAAATGGCTTTACTTCATATTCGAGCAATTATTAAATAATTCCCTAAAATATGCCTCAATAGAAGATAATATATCTATCTATTGCAAAACCCACAAAAATTATTTACAATTAAGGGTGGAAGATACTGGCTGTGGTATAAAAAAGGAAGATTTAAATAGAATATTCAATAAGGGATTTACAGGTAATAATGGAAGAAATAACGCTAAATCTACAGGGCTTGGTCTTTATTTAGTAAAAGAACTTTGTGACAAACTTGGCCATAAAATTGATGTAGATTCAGAGTACAATCAATATACAAAAATTACTATTACATTCAAAGATTATCTATAGTATCTTATATATTGACAGTTTATTTCCATTTGACTTATATTCAACATGCTTCTTATAATGGTTCTATATGTACATCCCAGTATATTAAGTAGTTTTTATACAAAGGAGGAAAACATGTCTTTTCTAAAAAAATTTAAAAATAAAAAATTTAGAAATAGTAGCTTTAAGAGTAATAGCTTTAAAAATACTAGCTTTGGAAGTAGTAATTTCAAAACTAAAAATAAAGGTTTTAAAAATAATCCTTTTAAAAGCAAGAGATTTAAAATCTATGCAGGAATCGTGATAATCATACTTTTAATTTTAGGGGTACTTGCTTATGTCGATTCAAAAAACACTGAGTTACAAGCTAATGAAAACTTCATAGAAACATACACTATTCCAGAAAACGAAAAAATATTTATAAATGGTATGGTTGTACCTAAGCAAACTAAAGACTTTAATATTTCTGGAGATTATGAGTTAAGCGATGTAAATGTTACAAATGGGCAAAAGGTAAATCAGGGAGACCTTCTTTTTACTGCTAAAAATCCAACTATAATAGCAGAAATAGATAGTCTAAAAACACAACTTAGCCAATATAAAAAACAAAAGATATCACTTGCAAATATTGATGAAAATAGAGATGCTATAGCTTCTATAAACGCACAAATAACAACTTTAAACTCTCAGATAGCTTCTTTAGATAAAAAAGCATATGATAGAACTACTGCTCCTTTTGATGGTACTGTATACTTAAATGACCAAACTGGAAATCCAGACCAACCAGCTTCATTTATGACTATTCAAGGTCTAGAGTTTTATATGAAGGGACAAGCAAGTGAACAAGATTTACCTAAGATGAAAATTGACCAAATGGTTAATATATTAGTTTTCTCAACTGACCAAAATCTTACTGGTAGAATAAGTTTTATATCTGATAAGCCCTCTACTCCAAATAGTGAGATGGGAGCTCAACAAAGTACTTTATCTTATTATGATATAAACATAGCATTTGATAACCAAGAAGGGTTGACAAATGGATTCCATCTTCAAGCATCACTTGAAGTAGCTAACTCAAGCTTTAAAATACCAGCATCTTGTGTACTTAAGGATAAAAAACACTCATATGTATTTAAAGACTTAGATGGAATCTTGAAAAAACAAATTGTAGATGTTGCAAGTAAAAACAATGACTTTGCTGTAGTTAGAGGCGGTCTTGAACAAGGTGATATAGTAATAAAATACCCTACTAAAGAAATGAAAGAAGGAGACCCAGTTCAAGGTGATAGTGTAACTGCTGGCTCTAATAATAATGGAGATGCTACTCCAGACAAAAAATTAAAAGAAGTTAATATGGATGTGAATTAATTTACATATGTTAATTAAATTAGAAAATATTCAAAAATATTACAAAGTAGGGAAAGATGAATTACATGTTTTAAAATCCTTAAATTTAGAAATTGAATCTGGAGAATTTGTCATGATAATGGGTAAATCTGGTAGTGGTAAAACCACTTTACTTAATATCTTAGGTTTTCTTGATGTATTTGACGAAGGAAGATATATATTTGATGGCACAGATGTAACTAATCTCAGTGAAAATGAGCGTTCTGTTTTTAGAAATGTCAATATTGGTTTTGTTTTTCAGCAATTTAATTTAATAGAAACTTTAAATATATATCAAAATGTAGAGTTACCTCTAATTTACAATAAAATATTAAAAAAATCTGAAAGAGAAGAAATTGTTAAGAGCAAACTAAAATCTGTTGGGCTTTTAGATAAAATCAAACAAAAACCTCTTCAATTATCTGGTGGCCAGCAACAGCGTGTAGCCATTGCACGTTGTTTGGCAAATGACCCTCAAATAATCTTTGCTGATGAACCAACTGGAGCATTAGATAGTGAAACTAGCAGGGAAATTATGGAGCTTTTGACAGAACTTAATGAACAAGGCAAGACTATAATAATGGTTACACATGATCAGGATTTGACTAAGTATGCAACTAAGGTCATACGACTTAAAGATGGTGTGTTTACTTCGGAGGTGTAATCATGGGCTTATTAAAAAATTCTTTGGCTAATTTAAAGGGGCACAAGCTTCGTGTCTTTGTAGCTTTACTTTGGATTATTATAGGAATAACTTCAGTAATACTTGTTAGTTCTATAGGTAATGGATTTCAAAAAGAAATCAAGAAATCTGTAAATAATGCTAATCCTAATAAAACTACTATTTCATTTGAGTCAGCTGATAACACAGGTCTTACTGATGATATGAGTATATTTTTAAAGCCTTTCAATGCAAAAGATTTAGAAGAATTATCATTTGTTGAAGGAGTAGAAAGAATTGCTCCTACAAGAGATGGATTTAATCTTGATTCAACTTATTCTTCTCAGGCATCTTTTGATAAAAAAACGACTTATGTGGAAGTTGGACCAGTAAAAAAAGATTCTAAAATAAATTTAATCTGTGGTAGAGATTTTTCTTTGGATGATGAAAAAAGAAAGGTAATTATACTTACACAGCAAAGTGCAAGTGAAGTTTTTGAAAATCCAGAAGATGCTTTAGGCCATGGTATTAATGTAAATGGAACTATATTTGAAATAATTGGAGTATTGGATGATTCTTCCAACCAACAACAAGCTGGAGGATTTTTGGGAGGTTATCAAGATATGCAATTTGTAACTTCTCTTATACCTAAAAAAGCTTTTGATAGTCTAATGAGTCAAAATTCTTACTCCAATGAAATTTATCAGTTAGACTTAGTTTGTTCTAAAGGATATAACGTGAATGAAGTTGCAAACAATATTATAGCTAAACTGTATGAAATGCACCCTGGTATCAATGGTTCTTATACTACACCAGACCCAACTGAACAAACAGCTTATCTTGAAAGTATCAATTCTAATGTCAATAAATATGTATCTATAATAACTGTAGTTGCAATGTTTGTTGGTGGTATTGGTGTAATGAATATAATGTATGTATCAGTTATGGAAAGACAAAGAGAGATTGGTATAAGACGTGCTATCGGTGCAAAGCCTAGGTCTATATTATTTCAATTTTTAGTTGAAGCTGTTTTTATAACAGTATGTGGAGGAATTTTAGGAACTATAGTTGGATTTATTGCTACTAACTATGTCTCTAAATACATTGGATTTGAAGCAATTCCTAGCTTAAATAGCTTACTTTATGCTATTCTAGCTACTATATTAACTGGAGTTGTATTTGGTTTAATACCAGCCTTTAAAGCCTCTAAACTAGACCCTATAAAGGCAATTTATAAATAGTATTCCTATTAATAAGTTATGATTTTTAAATTGCTTTTCTAAAATATGCTTAAATATTTAATGCACTATTATATATGATAGATTAAGAATTTAATCTTTTTCAAATCAAATATAATAGTGCATTATTACTTTCAAAATTATTATTGTTACTTTTACAATTACTAATGAATTAGTTGCTTTAAATATTTTTAATATTAATATCTAATCTATTATGCCTCTTATGAAATCTGTTTTGTTATCACAATAAGAGTTAACATCATACCTATAAAGTTTTGCTAGCTTCTTTTTTAAGTCAGAATACTCTTTAACCTTATCTGGATTTAGTCTCAAATACTCCCGAAATTTAATATGTTCTAAATATCCTTTCCCATCTTTAGGACATACATATAAATTATGCTCCATGAAATTAGTTGTCTCATAAGAAAATGCTTCTCTTCCTTCTACTTCTAAATTACCTAGATGTTTATACCCTAATTTTTTTAGTTTACTGACAACATCATTTAAGTAGCTATAGTCTTCAATTATTATATCAACATCTAATCTAGGTTTTGCAGAAAGCCCTTCAACAGATGTGCTACCAACATGTTCTATTTTCAAAATCGAATTACCTAGAGTCTTTTCTAGTATAGATTTTAATTTTTCAAACTCTTACTTCCAATTTGGATTATAATCTACTATTTCAACAATTTTTGTAGTTAATCCTGTTACTTTTAATTGGTAGACATCATGTTTCATTGCTTGTCCTCTATAAATCTTATCATACTCAGATATTTTCTTCATACCTAGTCTTTTTGCCACATTTATAGATGCTATATTTTCAGGTCTGATATCTGCTACTAAAGTATCCACATTTAAGTTTCTAATAGCATAATCTATACATATAGTGGCACCTTCTGTAGCATAACCTTGATTCCAATATTCTTTTTTTACTATATAACCTATTCCCAACCCTATGTCCTGCTTTATAAGACCTATTTGTCCCACTACATCATCTATATACTTATCTATAACAATAAAATATCCATATCCATCATTATTATATCTCTGTATATTTTTATCAATCCATTCTGTAACTTCTTCATCAGAAAAAGTATGTTCCCATGCATACATTACTTCTGAATTTTGTAACATTTTACTTATTTCCTTAAAATCACTATGATTCATTTGTCTAATATATAATCTTTTGCTTTCAATCACTGTATTCACCACCCTTAAAACACAATCTTAAGCGTTGTATACAACTTCTCCATTGCATATAGTATAATTAACTTTACCATATAAAGATTTACCTTTAAATGGTGAATTGTCAGCTTTAGAAACAAAATCTTCAACTATCCATTCTTCTTCAGGATTAAATATAACAATATCTGCTACTGCTCCTTCTTCTATAAAACCAACATTTAAATTGTATAGCTTTGCAGGATTTGTAGACATTTTTTCTATTAACTGCATCATACTAAGATGATTTTTATATACTAAGTTTGTTATTCCAAGAGACAACGAAGTTTCAAGCCCTATAATACCACTTGGAGCTTTTATAAACTCTCTGTCTTTTTCTTCTTTACTATGAGGTGCATGGTCTGTTGCTATTATCTCAATAGTGCCATCATTTAATCCTTCTATAATCTTATCTCTATCCCACTTAGTTCTTAAAGGTGGATTCATTTTTGCATTTGTTCCAAACTCTAACACATCTTCCTCAGTCAGTGTAAAGTGATGTGGTGAAGCTTCTGCAACTACGTTTGCTCCAAGATATTTTGCAAATCTAACCATATCAACAGAAACACCAGAACTTATATGTTGTATATCAATCTTAGCACCAGTTTTTAGTGCTAACATACAATCTCTAGCAACCATTACATCTTCTGCTACATTTGATGCACCTTTTAGACTAAGCTCTGAAGCTATCTTTCCTGCATTTACGCCAGGATTTCCAACTAAAGAAGGGTCTTCTTCATGAAAGCTAAGTGGTACATCTAACTCCTTTGCCTTAATCATTGCTTCCATAATTAAACTGCTATCCATTAAAGGCAATCCGTCATCAGTAAATCCTGGAACTCCAGCCATTTTAAGATTTTCCATATCCACTAACTCTTTACCTTCAAAACCTTTCGTTATGGCTGCTGCTTGTAAAACATTTATACATGCATTTTTTGCTTTTTCCTTTACATAGTTAAAAGTATCTTCATTATCTACAATTGGGTCAGTATTTGCCATACATATAACTGTTGTAAATCCCCCTCTAGCTGCAGATTTAGCTCCACTATCTATATCTTCTTTATATGTAAATCCTGGGTCTCTAAAATGTACATGTACATCTACTAATCCTGGTGCAACTATATTCCCACTAGCATCTATTATTTTTTCAAATTCATCATTTTCATCAAAATTACCTATTTTATAGATTTTATTTTCTTTTATAATTAAATCTATTTTCTCATCTCTTTGACTTTTAGGGTCTATCACTCTACCATTTTTAATTAAAATCATACTATTTCTCCTTTATAATTTACATTTATATAGACTCATATAATATTATACATTATTTTACATACTTAAATACAAAATTACGTTTGACATCAATAGCCTTTTTAGGACAAAGTTCATGACAACAGTAACATCTTATACATTTATTTAAATCTATAAGAGCACCTTTATTCCCCATCTCTATGGTATTTGCAGGACAAGCTTCCTTGCACTTTCCACATTTTATGCAGTCTTTAAATCTAACCACTGGCTTTGGTGTTATAAGTTTTGAAATAGGTTCATTTAAAAATTTTGGCAATTTTACAGAAAATAGCCTTAAATCTTTACTTACATTTGGTACCTTATAATCTTTTATAATTAAATCCTTTATATCTTCTCCTACAATCTCAATATCTGAAAAGTCTTCTTTTATATACTCTCTTTTAATAGCTCCTCTAATTGTAGCAACTTTGTTTGGAAGCAAACCTATAATCTTACATGCAACAACATCTATAGCATATGGATTTTGTGATGCTAATAAAACACCTATTTCTTTAGGATTTCCTGCTGAAGGTCCATCCCCTTCCATCCCTACGATTCCATCCATAATTGTCAGTGTTGGATTTACATAATCACAAATATCTAAAAGTACATTTTCGCAAAATAATTCCTCTGTAGGAAATCTATAATGTATTTCTGCTTTTTTTAATCCAGCTATACATCCATATAAGTTTTTTGTGCCACCAGTAAAAGTTGCCATTACATGTGTTTTTAATTTACAAAGATTTATTACATAATCAGCATCTATTACTGGTTTGATAATGTCCATATATTTAAGAGCATGTGCTTTTTCACTGTGTATCTTAACATCTGAAACATCATAATTCAATTTGATACCTAAATCATTTGCTACCTCTTCAATTCCAGATGTCTTATATATACCTTTAAGAGAACCTTGATTATATGGTCCACCAGGACTATCTGCTATTACTATGTCACAATTTAATTCTAAAAGCTTTTCACATACAACCCTTACTACCATAGGATGGGTAGTTGTAGCTTCTTCAGGCTTTTTTTTCATCAATAGATTTGGTTTTACAAGTACTTTACTTCCTTTTTTTACAAACTTGTTAAGTCCTCCAATGTCATCTAAAATTTTTTCAATAGAAAATCTTACATTTTCATACTCATAATTCTTGCAACTTCTAACAGATACTGATTTCATATTATCTTCACCCTTTTATTACAAAGATTTGTTTATATTTTTTGTATAATTTAAAAAAGGAGAAACCAAAGTTTCTCCTTTTAATCTATATTTTTAATTATTATTTTCCAAAATATCTATTTAATAATCCTAAGAATGCTTTACCATGTCTAGCTTCATCTTTACACATTTCATGTACTGTGTCATGTATAGCATCTAATCCTAATTCTTTAGCTCTCTTAGCTAATTTTAATTTTCCATCAGTTGCACCATATTCAGCGTCAACTCTAACTCTTAAGTTTTCTTTTGTATCTGCAACTACAACTTCTCCAAGAAGTTCTGCAAATTTAGCAGCATGTTCTGCTTCTTCAAAAGCTATTCTCTTATATGCTTCTGCTACTTCTGGGTATCCTTCTCTATCAGCTTGTCTACTCATTGCTAAATACATTCCTACTTCTGTACATTCACCAGTAAAGTTAGCTCTTAATCCTTCGATTATTTCTGCATCCACACCTTGAGCTACTCCTATTCTATGTTCGTCAGCCCAAACCATTTCACCTTTCATTTCTTCGAATTTATCAGCTCCAACTTTACATACTGGACATTGTGCTGGTGCAGCATCTCCTTCATGTATATATCCACATACTGTACAAACAAATTTTTTCATAATTAATTTCCTCCCAATTTTATATTAATTAAATTTTTATTTTTAAAGTTTAATAACTTGCTACAAGAATATATATACCCCCTGTATTATAGTTTAAACACTAAAAATAAAATTTATTTCCTAATTAATTTTATCACTTTGAAACATCGGTATCAACTAAGTTTTGATGTCAAATTTCTACATAATATATACTTTATTTGATTAATTAGGAAACAATTGTCTCTTTAAATACTTTCTAGTGAAGAATCTTTTGACTCTTTAAGTTTTACTTTTTTACTTTTTAAAAATGATAATTTAGTTTCTGCTGTTATAATTGCACCAAATATCAATATACTACCAATAACTAATTTGGCTGTAATAGCTTCTTTTAGAATTATTATAGAAAATATAGTTCCAAATACAGCTTCAGTAGATAGTATTATGGCTGTTCTAGTTCCATCAACTCTCTTTTGACATATAGTTTGGAATAAAAATCCTATTGAAGTACTAAATATAGCTAAATATATAGTTCCCATATATCCAGACAATTCAGCTTCCATTTTCAACTGTCCTGCAAATGTCTGAACTACTAAAGACAGTAAAAATGCTACAGTAAATTGAATAGCTGTTAATGCCATTGGATTGTTATCTTTAGCAAATTCACTAGTAAAGAATATATGAAATGCAAATCCAAATGAACATATAAGCGTTAATAAATCTCCAAAATTAATAGATAAATCAGCCTCTAAAGAAAGTATACCTATACCTACAAGGGCTACTAAACTACTTATTAATCCTATTTTATCAAGTTTTCTTCTATAAAGTATAAATCCTATGAATGGAACTATTACAACATTTGCTGCTGTTATAAATGCATTTTTAGATGGTGTAGTGTACATAAGTCCAATGGTTTGTACTGTAAAGGCTAGAAATAAAAATATTCCTAAAAGCCCTCCTGCTTTTAATAAATTCTTTCCCATATTGGCACGAATTTGTTTAAAAAACAATAAATTCATAATTACAGCTGCCAAGAAAAATCTTATAGTTATTATTTGTAGAGGTGTAAGCCCACCATCTAGTGCAAATTGGGTTGCTACAAAGCCACTTCCCCATATAATTGCTATAAATATTAGTCCTATTTCTCCAAAGTATTTTTTCAATAAAGCCCCCTCCTTTTTATTTTTTTGCAAAATTATAAACCCCCTAAACAGCAAGAGAGTTTTTCTATAAGCATTACTATAAATTTATATAGTTATAGTAAATTTTTTCAGTATTTTAAATCTAGATTTATATCCACTATTTAACATTAATATATTAATCATTTTTTGTAAACACCTTTTTAATAAATTTTTACCTTTTTTATATTTTTTTTACTTATATTAAATTTTTTTATAGATAATTTCAGTATCTAGGATACTTTAATATTATGCAAATAATGTTGTATAAGTTACACTTTAGTTATTTTAGTTACAACTTTGTCGGTTTACTTTTTCTACTTTCTTCGATATAATTATAATATATTTTTGATACAATTCGACAAAAAGGGGGAATGTTGAAATCATGGTAAAAAAAAGAAAAAAGAAAACTATGGCACTTACTATAATTGTCGTAATAGTTATTGGTATTTTTTCTATGGCATGGGCGGATATGTCCAAGAAAAGAGAAATTAAAGAAACTCAAGAAAAGCTTAAAGCTGAAAAATTAGAAAAAGAAAGAATTGAAAAAGAAAAAAATGAACCTATCATTGGTGCAAAAAAAGAAGCTGCAAAAGAATATGGATATGACGCAAAATTAGTTTGGGATAAGCTTAACAAATACGACTATTCAAATAATGGAGAAAAAATAGTATTCCTTACATTTGATGATGGACCATCTACTACTAATACTCCACAAGTTCTAGATATCTTAAAAAGACACGATGTTAAAGGAACTTTCTTTATTAAGGGAGATTCTCTTGAAAGAAAAGGTGCCAACGAAATTTTAAAAAGAACATTTGATGAGGGAAATGCAATAGCTCATCACTCATATTCTCATGACTACAAAAAACTATATCCTGGCAGAAGCCTAAATCTTGATACATTTGTAAATGAGCTTAATAAAACAGATGAAGCCATGAAGAAAGTTCTAGGAAAGAATTTTTCATCACATGTAGTTAGATGCCCAGGTGGGTATATGTCATGGAAAAATATGGAACCTTTGGGCAACTACTTAAAAGAAAAAAATATGGCATCAATCGACTGGAATGCTCTAAATGCTGATGCAGAAGGTAAAAAGAAAAATGCTCAAGAGTTATTTGAACATGCAAAGAAATCTTCTGAAGGTAAAGAAATGGTTGTACTTTTAATGCATGATACTTATGGAAAGCAAGAAACAGTAAATGCACTAGACCAAATTATAACATATTTTAAAGATAATGGTTACCAATTTAAAACCTTAATATAACAAAAAAGCAAGTTCATTGATTGTACTTTTATATAATCAATAAACTTGCCTTTATTTTACTCTATTTTACTAACTCTATTTTTACAAATTTTTTCTTTCCTATTTGAACAACAAGTTCGCTTTCTTTAGCAACTGTACTTAAATCTTCCACTTTTTCACCATTTACTTTTACTCCACCTTGAGATGCTAGTCTTCTAACTTCACTCTTACTTTTAACAAGCTCATTAGAAACTAATACTTCAATTAAATCAAATTCTTCTTGTTTAACTTGAATTGTTTGTATATCTTCAGGTATTTGACCTTTTTGGAATACAGATTTAAATCTTTCCTCAGCTTCTTTAGCAGCTTCTTCTCCATGGTATAAAGTTACTATTTCTCTCGCTAGATTCATTTTTATATCTCTTGGATTTACTGAACCATCTTTTAACTGAGTTTCAATTTTATTAACTTCATCAGGATGAACATCAGTTACTAAATTATAGTATTTAATTATAAGTTCATCAGGAATTTCCATAGATTTTTGGTACATTATTCCAGCTTCTTCATCTATTCCAATATAGTTACCTAAACTCTTACTCATTTTTTCTTTTCCATCTAATCCTTCTATTAAAGGCATCATTATTACTATTTGAGATTCCATACCAAATTCTCTTTGTAATGATCTTCCCATTAATAAGTTAAATCTTTGGTCAGTTCCACCAAGCTCTATATCCGCTTCTAATGCTATTGAATCATATGCTTGCATCAATGGATAGAAAAATTCATGCACTGATATTGGCATTTGTCCTTCATATCTCTTCTTGAAATCTTCTCTTTCTAACATTCTCGCAACAGTAATAGTTGCAGCTAATTTTATTACATCTTCAAAGTTTAATTTAGCTAACCATTCACTATTAAATCTTACAATAGTTTTTTCTTTATCTAAAACCTTAAAAATTTGTTCTTCATAAGTTTTTGCATTTTCAAGAACTTGCTCTGTTGTTAAAGCTTTTCTAGCTTTAGATTTTCCAGTTGGGTCTCCAATTTTACCTGTAAAATCTCCAATTATAATTACTATTTGATGACCTAAGTCTTGTAGTTGTTTCATTTTTCTAAGAACTACTGTATGACCTAAATGTATGTCTGGAGCACTTGGATCTAACCCCAATTTTACTATCATAGGTTTTCCTTCTTTTTCTGATTTGATAAGCTTTTCTCTTAACTCTTTTTCGTCTATTAAATCGTCTACACCTTTCATAATTATTCGTATTTGCTCGTCTATCGATTTCATTTTCATACCTCCTAAAATATTTATATAATCTATGATTTTTATTTTTATAATAAAAAAAGCTCTCATCCTATTAAAAGGACGAAAGCATTGCTTACGTGTTACCACCTTAGTTCATCAATATCTCACGATATTAATCTCTATAGAGTATAATTTATTTACTCATATACTATAACGTGTACTATTCCGATATCTCTTAGTGGTTGTTATCTTTCAGAGACATTGCTCCAAGATGTATTCAAACTAAATCAATTTATTCCATTTCACCAAACTGGAACTCTCTGTTAAATAAAATTCAGCTCTACTTCTTCTCTTCACAGCATTTATATATTCAGATTATTTCATCAATTACAAGAAGTTTTTCTTAACTTACTCATAATATATTATTATTTTTACATTTTGTCAACCTTTTTTATTATTATATACATGTTTTTTTACATTATACTATTTTTTTATATTTTTTACCAATGCATAAAGTTTATTTTTCAATTAAAATATTTATTTGTTTGTTGACAATATTAATTTGAGTCAATCTTACATTCATTTTCTTATTTAAAAATGCATTTATAATTATTAATCCAATAACAGTTATCTTAAACATTAGAAATAAAGATATAACTACTATCAAGAAAGAAATTCTAGCATATGCTACTTTTCTAAATTTAGTTATTATAAAATTTTGCAGTGACATACAAGAATCTCTAATGACAAAATACGTACACAAATACCCAATTGATATAAAACTTGTTTTTAAATAAACTAACTCAGTTTTAATATTCAATATATTTGTAATTTCAAAGATAGTTAAATAAAAGACACACATATAAAAAACTTTCTTTGAACAACATAAAAATTGATTTAAAAGTCTAAAATTTTTAAATACTAAAAACTTTTTTAAAGAATTAGAACTTAAAATATGTAATTTATGTCCTATAACTAAACTTAAAATATATATACAAAAAACCATTCCAAAAGGAAATAGTGCTATCATTAAGTAATAAATAAAATCTGTATATCCATGAAAATAAATCAATTTGCTGTATCCCTGAAATTCGCTCATAAAACTGTATCCTATTAGTGCTGAAGCATATATATCAATAAAAACCATTATAATGACTCCAAGCATTGAACCATATACTAAATCATCCATAACTGTTGATGATTTAGTTATCAAACAACCACATATTATACCAAGTAATACACTCTGACTTGCCCAAATAGCAGTTCCCAAATTTCCAAGCACCAAGGAAATTATTAAAAGTGATGTAATTCCAGATAAAACAGTATACTTTAAATCACACTTTAAACATATTATACAAAAAAATATTGGCACTATAAAATCTAAATAAATGGCATATCCAAATCCAGTACCTACAGCTATAATTGTTATTACTATAAATAAAGACGACAATAAAGCCGCTTCAGTTAATTTTTTAGTAGTATCCAAAACAACTCCTCCACAAACTATAATTTTTCTAACTAATATTTTATTTTTAATACAGTATAACACTTTTTTAAAATATTTTTAACACATACATATTTTAATAAAAGTATTTCTGTTAAAAATTATAAAATGGTATAATATATCTTAATATTAAGTTTTTAATATACTTAGGAGGTAATTATTATGTTTAAAATAAAACACTTTAATGATTTGAGTTTAAATGAATTTTACGAAATAGCCAAATCAAGATATGAAGTATTTGCGTGTGAACAAAAAATATTTTCATTAAATGATTACGATGATATAGACAAAAACTCTTATCATATATTTTTAGAAGACAATGAATTGATTTGTGCTTATGCCAGAATAATTCCTAAAGAATATAGTTCTTATAATGATGTTTCTATTGGTAGGGTTTTAGTTCTTTCTACTCATAGAAAAAAAGGGCTATCAAAGCAAATGATGGACTGTGCTATAGACTTTGTAAAAGTTAATTTGCATGAAAATAACATAACCTTATCAGCACAAGCTTACATAAAAAATCTTTACTTATCTTGTGGTTTTAAAGAAATTTCAGAAGTATATGATGAAGCAGGTATTGAACATATTAAAATGAGATTATAGTGTTGACAAGCTAACATTGTTAATATATAATTAAATCATAAATTAAATATTGAATTGATATCTAGGTATTTGAAAATACCTTATATAAGTCAGAAGGCTTTTGCGCTTTCTGACTTTTTTATTATCAAAATTCAATAATTATATAGATTTAAAATGTTAATTTTTATTCTATATTCTACTTTCCCCAAAAGTAAGAATTATACCCAACTTTGTGATAGGCATATTGCCTATCTTTTTTTTGCGAAAAGTAACAAGGTAATAATGTAATGCATAGTTTAGAATAAGAAGATTAGCTCAGGCTAAATTTCATGCATGGAGGTGCTACTATGAAAAACCTTAATGATATTCAAGTGAAAAAAACTGTTAAAGTTGAAGATATATTATCTAGTGGTAATTTAAGAGAGAGAATGTTGGCACTTGGTCTTACTAGAGGAGCTGTTATAAATGTAGTTAGAAAAGGACCAAAAAATAATTTAACTGTCTACAACATCAGAGGTAGCAAGATAGCTCTACGACAAGAAGAAAGTAGACTAATATTAGTTTCTGACATTTAAAATTTTATATCAGGAGGATATTAATATGGGTTTAACACACAACTCAACTAAAATGAGTTCTTTAAAAGACATGTTTGATATAGATAACAAGGAAGACCAGTTTGTAATTGCACTAGCTGGTAATCCAAATACAGGCAAAAGTACTGTGTTTAATCATCTTACTGGACTTAGACAACACACTGGAAATTGGCCAGGAAAAACTGTAGCTACAGCTCGTGGTAATTTTAAATATCAAAATACAGAATATGCATTAATAGATTTACCAGGAACATATTCTCTATTTGCTTTGTCACAAGAAGAAGTGGTAGCTCGTGATTTTATATGTTTTGGTAATCCAGATGCAGTAATTGTAGTATGTGATGCTACATGTCTTGAAAGAAATTTAAATTTAGTTTTTCAAGTAATGGAACTCACAGATAAAGTCATTTTGTGTATAAATTTGATAGATGAAGCTAGAAAAAAAGGTATTAATATTAATAAAGATTTCTTAGAGGAATCTCTTGGAATTCCAGTTGTTTTAACTGCTGCAAGAAATGGTTCTGGTATGGATGAGCTATTAGAGACTTTAAACGATGTATCTTTTGATAGATATAAATTTAATAATAAGCCAGTAAAATACAGCGAAAATATAGAAAACACAGTAAAATCAATTCAATCAGAGTTAGATGATATCATGCCAAATATAAATTCTAGGTGGTTGGGTCTTAGACTTATTGATGGCGATGAAAGTATTTTTGAATCTATGAGTAATTATATAGATAAAGATTCTATAGATGCTATTAATGAAGTAAAGAAAAAAATTCCAAATGATATAAACAAACAGAAGACTAGAGATGAATTTACTAAAATCAATTATGATTATGCTAAAAAGTTAAGTGATAAGTGTTGTTCTAATAATGCTAAAAAATCAACAGATAGAGAGGAAAAAGTAGATAAAATATTAACATCTAAAATATTTGGATTGCCAATAATGCTCTTATTATTAGGTACTATACTGTGGATTACTATAGAAGGTGCTAACTATCCATCCACTTTACTATCTAATTTATTACTTGGATTTGAGCCAAGTATTTCAAATATATTAAACAGCATTAATTGTCCATCATGGTTAAATGATATGTTAGTGTTGGGATTATATAGGACTTTAGCATGGGTAATCTCTGTAATGTTACCTCCTATGGCAATCTTTTTCCCATTATTCACATTACTTGAGGATTTTGGATATTTGCCAAGAGTTGCATTTAACTTAGACCATCTATTTAAAAAAGCATGTGCTCATGGTAAACAGTGCCTGACTATGTGTATGGGATTTGGATGTAATGCTGCTGGAGTTATTGGTTGTAGAATAATTGACTCTCCAAGAGAAAGACTTATTGCTATACTTACAAATAACTTTGTACCTTGTAATGGTCGTTTTCCTACTTTAATAGCCATATCTACAATATTTTTTAGCTCTGTTATAACTAGCTCTTTTGTATCTAGTATAGCAACTGCATTTTGTATAACATTATTAATAATTTTAGGAGTTATAATAACACTGTTGGTCTCTTATACTCTTTCCAAAACATTATTAAAAGGAGTTCCTTCTACATTTACATTAGAACTTCCTCCTTATAGAGTTCCTCAAATAGGTAGAACTTTATATACTTCTATAATAGATAGAACAATATTTGTTTTAGGAAGAGCTATAATGGTAGCTATACCTGCTGGTGTCATAACTTGGATATTTGCAAATATCTATATAGGAGATTTGAGCATATTATCACATGTTGCAAACTTTTTAGACCCTTTAGCTAAACTAATTGGTCTAGATGGCTTCATATTAATGGCTTTTATTCTTGGATTTCCAGCAAATGAGATAGTTATACCTATACTTTTAATGGCTTATCTAGCAACTGGTTCTATGATAGAATTAGATAGCTTTAGCGCTCTAGGTCAAGTTCTTAGAGAACATGGCTGGACTTATTTAACAGCTTTAAATGTTATGTTATTTAGCTTACTTCATTGGCCTTGTGCAACAACACTTTTGACTATAAAAAGAGAAACTGGAAGTTTAAAATGGACTGCCTTAGGATTTTTAATGCCTACTGTACTTGCTTTTGTTGTTTGTTTTTTAACAACTTTTGTTTATAATTTATTTGTATAACTTAGTATTTAGTTAACATTAAACTTTATCCTATAAGTATTATTTAAAAATTCATATACTTTATTATTAAAATAGAGGTATATTCAAGTGATAAGTAAAATTACTTATTACTTAAATATACCTCTATTTTAATTTTTAATTCTTATATAGATATTTGAATTGAAATCTCAGTCATATAATTTTCTTCATTGCTTTCACAAAAAAAGTCAAGTATACTTTCTTCATATGAATTACCAATAATTTTATAGTTATTATCATATATATATTTTTTTAATTTTTCATAGGACTTATAAGAGTCTTCATATCTTCCAATATGCTTTATACACCCATACATTCCTTCTGGCTTTATATATAGCTTTTTATCTTTTATTTTTTTATCTATTTTTAAATAAAAACTTGATATACTTAAATAGTCTCCGTTTTTTATATTTTCATTACTTACTATTGCTCCTAATTCATACCCCTGATACAGATTTTTTGACTTACAGTAATTTGTAAAATCAATTAATTCCATCATAAAATTACCATCATTTATACTACTCAAATCACTTGATAATACTAAGTATTCTTCACATCTATTGGATATATAGATTTCTTCATTATCTATCTTAGAAATACCTTCAACTGTAGTATTTATCCTGTTTTGTATTTTAGAACTTATTTGTTTTAATTTTTTTATTTTCTCTCTTATCTTTTTTTCTTCTTCTTTAAGCATTTCTACACAAAGTTGAGGGCTTCTATTTTTTATATATTCTTTTATCTCTTCTAAACTCATTCCTATTTCTCTTAATGACTGTAATATATCTAATGTATCGTACTGATATACTGAATAATATCTATAATTGTTTCTATCTTTGTATTCGGGTGAAAAAATACCTATTTTATCATAAAAAATCAATGTCTGCTTAGAAATACCACATAGTTTTGCAAATTCACCTGTAGTAAAATACTGTTTTTCCAAGGTTTGTACGCTCCTTATCTTTTTATAATCTATATAGTTACTATATTCTTTATTATTGGCTAAATCAAGTAGTTATTATTTAATAAAATCAGTATATTTTTAATTTTAAAGGTTAAATGTCAGTTAAAAGTAAAATATATTTACTTGATAGATTATATAAGTAAATGCGAAATTGCAAATTTGACTAGTATCAGATATCTAATTTTAAAATATCTAGAATTTCTCTTGCTGTTTGTGGCTTTCCAAAAAAATATCCCTGTATGTAATCTGGTTTCATTTGCTTAACTAAATCATACTCCTCCTGTGTTTCTACTCCTTCTAAGCACACTCTTATTCCTACATCATGACAAATTGCAACAATAAAGCATATGAAGGTAGCATCAAACTTACTTTTTAATATGTCTTTGACAAATACTCTATCAATTTTAACTATATCTATTGGGGAAAATTTTCCTCAGATATAATTTTAATTACATCCTCAATAAACGTTTCCTCTAATATTTGTACAGCTGAAATATTTACACTTACTGTAAAAAGAGGATTATAATCAATCCAATCACCACAAGTACGTAATGCCATTCGAAGTACCCATGCTCCCACATCATTTATCATATCATTTTCTTCCAAAATTGGAATAAATTCTAAAGGAGAAATTGCTTCACCTTTCTGGTTAGTCCATCTTAAAAGTGCTTCTACACCTATTATTTTATGACTTTGTGTGTCTACTTGTGGCTGAAATCGAAGACTAAATCTCTGAAAATTATCATTAATTGATGCTTTCAACTCCCACATCATTTCCAATGAATACACTTTATTTTTCAAGATTTTTTCAGAGAAAAAACAAGTTTATTCTTTCCATGCTCTTTAGCATACTGTAAAGAGTAGCTAGCATATTTATAAAGTTCTTTTACTGTATCTCCATGTTTTGGATATATAGCACATCCAGTAGAAATTGTTATATTTAATCCATATTTTCTCCACAATTGAAGATGTATAATCAAATTCTGTATCTGTTCATATAGAATTCGAATGTCATTTTCTTTAACATTATCAACAAGAATTCCCATTTCATCACCATCAAGTTTATAAAGTTCGGCATTACCTGGCAAAATAGACTTTATGGATTGTGCTAAAGTTTTTATTATGTTATCTCCAAAAGATCTATCATACATCTCATTAACATTCTTAAAGTCATCAATATTTAGTAGCATTATGCATAATTTTTCAATCATGGGATTTGAAAGTTTTTCTTCAAATACACTCATAAATTCATAGTAGTTCAATAGCTGTGTTAATGGGTCAATCTTATTTTGCTTACCTAACTGTGTCATAATTCCTGCAAAAATACTTGGCTCTCCAAATTCATCACGCATTAGTTGCCCTCTACACTTTAACCAGATATATTCTCCACTACGATTTTTAGCTCTAAATTCAACTGTATGATAATCCATATAATCTTTACCTATTTCCATATTTGACTTATAAAAACGAGACCAATCTTCTGGATGTACAATTTTTTTCCAATAGACAAGTGGATTTTCCACAATTTCTCCTGGTAAATCAAATAATTCAACTTGTGATGGTGAATATCGAAACACTCCTGTTTTTAAATTACATATATATATATATTCATCTGTACCTCTAATCAGAGCATCATAAAGTAAAGTGGAATCATAATCAAATTTATCTCTTGACGTATTTAAATACTTAAAGTTCTCTTTTTTTTCATTGTTATCTGATACTTTACAAAACTCATCAATCTTAACTTGTTTGTTTAAAGCTATAGAATTTGTAATATCTATAGATTGATGTATATGAACAGTTGTCCCATCATACCATGTAATTAAACTATCATAATTCTCAAAGACTCTATTTAACTTATTACATTTTTCATACCATTTTATTGATACTCCTTTTTTATTGCTCTCTAGTAATTCTGAAATCTTACAACAACTACAAGGAATATTTTTTTCAGGATATAATACTTCCCAGCAAACTTTTCCTTCTGGAACTAAATTATGATACTCTTCTCTCATATTTTTATTCATGAAAATAATTTTATTGGTATGAATATCTGTAATATATATATTAATCTTTATCTGATTTAATATAATTTCAAGGTTATGTTTGTTCATATACATGCCTCCTTCATTGTTACTATTATTTATAACAACATTTCCAAAATTATTTTTTATTACAGAGGATTACTTATCATTTTTATATATACATTAAATAGCCTAATTTACTTGGGAAATTTATCACTTCATATTTTAAATTATAGTTGATTAAAAAAAATACATCAATATCCTATTTACCAATTTAAATGATATATAAAAAATATACTTGATAATGGATTTGCACAACCTCTTACTGGACTTCTTATTCGTGAAAATATAATAAAACATCTATCCAGTTTTGCAATTATAACAACCAGTTTTACATACTCACTTGTAAAATACTTTTAGACAATATATCATACTATATAGGTTTTCAAATGAAATAATACATGCCATTTACTGAATATTTTAATTTTTCGTTTTTTAGGGGGATTGATTGTGTTTAAAGATAAAATTGATGAATGTGTCCATATAATGACTGCATATATTGCTAATTTAAAAGAATACTATTCATTTATAGAAACTCAAATTGATGATTTTATTAAAAAATATGGCGAAGATACTGTGGAGTCATGTCTCCATAGAATAATGATTTTATTATGTGAATGTGGTTTGGCATAAAATCAAGTATATTAAATAGGCAAAAAGAATTTTATATAAGATTCTTCTTGCCTACTTTTATATATTTTAGTTTTAATAGTTTTATCCAAAAGTTATACATTCAAAACTAAAATTTAATAATAAATATTAAAATTAATAACAAAAGAATTTAATTAATTTATTTCTAATATACATAAAATCAAATATTAAGAATAAAGTATTATAAACAAGATACTTTCTAAAGGGAGGAAATTATGATAGATAATCAAAAATATGTTATTTTATCACTTGAATTACATTTATTTTTTTCAAGAATTATGAAAGAGCATTCTCTTTTTTTAGAAGCAGGATTTACATCTAAAGATTACAATCTTGCTTTAGAAGCTGACCACTATAAAAACCAATTTGAGGAATTATTATCATACGCTGTTAGTGCTAGCAATGGTGTAATTAGACCTGATATATTATACTCAGAAGAAATTGTCACTAGTCACACATTGGATGCAGAAAAAAAGACAGAGGAATTTACAGGAATCGAAATAAATCAAAACATAACCACAAGAGAATTAAATTTACAGAGTGGTGTAAATCCACAAGTTAGTCAAGACTTAGTAAATTATGTAGCTCAGCTTAACTCAGATTCACTAAAATTACTTGATGGACTTATTAATCTAAAAGAAAGAGTTCTAGATGGAGTGCTATCATGCAATCTATTTACCTCAAATTACCCTCTGCTTATTGAACATATAATACATGAAGCTAACTTATATCGTTCCTATGTAATTGACCTAGAAAATAAAATGGATATTGATTCAAAGGATTTTAAAGAGATAGAATTATTTTGGGACCAAATTATGATGGAACATGCATTGTTTATGAGAGGATTACTTGACCCATCTGAAAATGAACTAATCAATACTTCAAATGAGTTTGCTATAAAATTTAAGGAATTAATAGAAGAGACAAATAAAATGAATGATACTACTATAGATAGTATGACAGATAAAACTCTAGATGAAACAGTTGAGTTTAAAGATTTTAAAGAGGCTGGAGTATCTGGAATAGAACAATGTAAAATAAAATCTATAATATTGCCACTTTTAGCAGACCATGTTTTAAGAGAAGCCAATCATTATATCAGAATATTGGAGAACTACAAAAATATGTAATTAAAAAAGTGTAAGCAAATTTATATAATATAAAATTATATATAAGTCTATATTTTAAAATAAGAATATTATTATTTATAAAGAATAATATAAAATAGAAAAATATTAATTTAATAATTATAGATTAAAATGACTATTTTTTATAAAACAAAATATTCTTTATGAAACTAATTAAAGTAAAGATGCATCTAGACTGCTTCTTTACTTTTTTATTATTCAATAGAGCTTAAGTCATTTATTTATAATAAATATTTGTGACAAAAAATCATATAATCAGCTACAACTTACAACATTATTCTATATATGTTTTAAAATAAGAACTCTTAACAGAACTATTTTTCCACTTGATTATTTACTAAAAATTAATAACAGTCCTCTTATAATAAAAACTTATTTGTGTTATAACTATATTGTAACTATTTTCATAATTTTAGGAAAATGTTAATAATAAAATTGGTTTTATACAATCATCTATTAGGTAAATTTAATTAGCATAATAGTTACAACCTTAAAATTTAAATACAGGAGTGATTTTAGTATGATAAGACAAACACCATTAGAAAAACGTTATGATAAGTTAGGTCCAAACATAGTTAAAGCTCTTAAAAAACGCTATTTTGATGCTTATTATTGTAAAACCAAAAACGATGCTTTACAACAAATCTTAGATTTAATTCCTCAAAATCACACAGTCTCATGGGGAGGTTCTGAAACGCTTAAGGAAATGGGAGTGCAAATTGCTGTTAAAAATAAAGGATATGAAGTTATTGATAGAGATTTGGCAAAAAGCCCAGAAGAAAGAACAGAAATTATGCGTCAAGCACTTTTATGTGATACTTTTTTAATGAGTAGTAATGCTATTAGTGAGGATGGTCAGCTTTTTAATATTGATGGAAATGGAAATCGAGTAGCTGCAATGATTTTTGGACCAAAAAATGTTATAGTTGTTGCTGGCATGAATAAGATTGTAAAAAATATTGATGATGCAATACAAAGAGCTAGAACAATTGCTGCACCAGCAGTTGTACAGCGTTTTCAAGATGTTAATACTCCTTGCTATATTAATGGTAGTTGTATAGATTGTACAAGTCCTGAAAGTATTTGTGCATATATGGTAACTACAAGGATTAGTCGTCCAGCAAATAAGATAAAAGTAATATTGGTTGGAGAAAATCTTGGTCTATAAAATACATCTGTAAACAAAAATAATTACATAAATAATAAAATAATGTTACATAGTCTACTTACATACGTGATAGAGAGAAAATTCTATATGGAATTTTCTCTCTATCACTTTTACCTTATCCTTAAATTTTCTATATTCCAATTTTCTTACATACTATTTACCTTAATAATCAAAATATCTACTACTTTTTTTGTTTAACAATTATTAAAAAATCGTCATTATTTTGAAAAACAAAATTATTTCTTTCTTGACATCATTATGCATATATAGTACTATTTATATAAAGTAGTATATATACATATTAATATCAATTATTATTCCTATAAAAAATAGCATCACTAATAAAATAAATTTTCAGGAGGTTCAAGACTATGAATTATAACTTACTTACTCTTTCATGGGAAGATATTTTAAATTTAGACAAAGAAAAACTAGTAGTATTTGTTGGTATAGCTCCGATTGAGGAACATGGTAGACACTTACCAATAGGAGTGGATATTTATGAAACAGATGAGTGGATTAACCTTGCAATTGATAAACTAGACTCAATTTTACCTAGTTATTGTTATGGAAAGCTTCCTATAATACCTTTGGGATTTGCAGATATGGGAACTTTCCCAGGTAATATTCATGTTAGCCGTGAATTAATTTATAAAATAATTTATAGTACATTAGAGAATATAGTCAAATGGGGTGTTAAAAATATCATTGTTATATCTGCTCATGCTGACCCATTACATACAATCGCTGTAGAACAAGCCTGTGAATCAATCAACAAAGAATATGGTATAATTTCCATTGCACCTATGGGCTCAATTTTTAATTATGAGCAAAAAAGAATTTTGAAAAAACTTTCTAATTCTGTTGAAGAAAAAATCAAATTATTTCCAAACGATTTTCACGCAGGCTGGATTGAAACATCAAATATGTTAGCACTATATCCTGAATTAGTAAGTGATAATTATCAAGAGCGACCTGATATATCTATTCAAGATAATGAAATGATGAACATTCAACAAGTTATTAATACAATTAAAAATGAAGGTCATATTGGATTTCCTAAAGAAGCGAGTAAAGAATTAGGAATTGAATTAAACAATGATACTGGAGAACAAATATGCATAGCTACACATAATTTTATTCTTCGTTCTAATTATGAAAAATATATGAATCATCCTTTATACCATGTATCAAGCCTAAAACTTAAAATCTAAAACTTATAATTACTATAGCACTTAATTTTTTAAACCAATACAATCCATTTATAACATATAAAAAAGCTGCATAAACTCTGATAAATAAATATAAATAATATAATAAAAGTGGCACTTATTAAGTGCCACTTTTATTATATTATTTATATTACATATTTACTTGTTTTGATTTTTATATAATTCAAGTAAATATTTATATTGCCAATCATGTTCTTTATTAGCATCTTTATTTTTATAAGAAACAACTTTTACATAATAAATATCTACATATTGACCATAATTTTAATAAATTATTGAGTATATTTTATCTAGAAATTTAATTTTTTTGTTCTCCATCAAGTTTTTTAAAATAATCTTTATTATATTCAGCTAGATAATCTGTACCTCCTCCAGTGATTACATTTAAAAGTTTCATTGCAAACTCAGGACTAGCTTTACATATATAATTATCCCCAGACTTAACAAGTTCTAAAGAGATTGTAAACTCTTTTTTATTTGCAGAATCAATATCTTTCATCGTTGGATTAGGCATCATTTCTCCTAATTTAGGAGGATTCTTTTTTAATATAGAAACCATATCTGTATTATTAACTTTTAAAGCTACAATAACTTTATCGCCTTTTTTCTTTATATCTTCAATTTTCCAAGACATATTTTTAGAATACATTTTAAATCCTTCTTTATCGCTATATACAAGATTACCTAACCCTGATTCGGGAAAATATTTATCTACTTTATCAGAATCTTGAGTCTTTATTGCATTAAACATATTATCTACTTCACTTTTTATTTTATTGTCATTATTACACCCAGTTAATACTAATACTGAGATTGCAAACATCATAATACATATAGTAATTTTCTTCATTAAATTATTTCTCCTTATATTTTTCTAAAGATATTGATTTATCCTTTATATTCTTTGAAAAAGTTGTAGTAATTGCATCTTGAGGGCAAGCCTTTATACAATCACCACATCTAATACATTCTAAACTATTTACATCTTCATATATTGGAATATCAAGTTTACATTTTGCCTGACATGCTGTGCAATTTGTACATTTATCTTTATCAATTTTAAATCTATATATTGAAATAGGATTAAATAAACTATAAATTGCACCTAAAGGACATAAGTACCTACAAAATGGTCTATAAATCATTATTGACATTAATAAAATCAATATCAAAATACTTAATTTCCAGCTAAATAAGAATCCTATGGATTCTTTTAAACTTTCATTTTCTAAAATAAGAGGTACCCCACCTAATAGTGTTCCTGAAGGACAAATCCACTTACAAAACCAAGGATTCCCACCACCTGCTACATTTACAATAGTAATTGGTAAAATAATTACAAAAACTATTAAAACTATGTATTTTAGATATTTTAAATATTTATCACCATAAACTTTTTTTACTTTTAATGGAAATGGTATTTTATATAATAAATCTTGAATAAGTCCAAAAGGACAAAGCCATCCACAAACAAAACGTCCAAAAAAAGCTCCAAATACCATTAAAAAACCCACAACATAAAATGAAAATTTATAATCCCTACTTGATAAAACGGCTTGTAGTGAACCTATCGGACATGCACCTAGTGCCCCTGGACAAGAATAACAATTTAATCCAGGTACACACAAGTTTTTGCTTTCTCCACCATAAATAGTCCCTTGCAAAAAACCATTTATATATCCATTTGTTAATGCTGTAAATGCAACCTGAGTAATAAGTCTTATATTATTGTTTATTTTTGATAATAACTTCATGATTGCTCTCCTAACCAATACCAATACATTCAAGGCAAATCATAATTGCCTTAGTTAATACTACATTTGCTTCTCCACGATATACGCCCAATACAATAAATGAAATACCAATTACAATAATAGAAATACCTTTTTTATTTTCTTTAATAAAGTTACTCATTACTTTTTACCATCTTTAATCTTTCGTCTATAATTTTTTTCCATTCTTCTTTGCTATTTGCACCTGCAACTTTATCACCTACAAATTTTCCGTTCTTGTCTACAAAATAAGTTGTTGGAAACTCTATAATTCTTTTAAAATCAGTCTTTTTCAAACCTTCAGATACTGTTAATTGTTGATAGGTAGCATTTGATTTTTTCATAATATCTTTAACTAAGTCTCTCTCTTTATCTGAAAGACCAGTTTTCATATCAGCTCCATCAACTTCTACAACTAATCCCTTTATAGCTACATTTGAATTATTACTTTCATATTCTTTTGATAAAGCTTCAAGTTCTGGCATTTCACCTACACATGGACCACACCAAGTAGTCCAAACATTAATAAGTGTAAGGTCTTTACTTGAAAACACCTCCTTTGTTACCTTATTTCCATCTACATCTTTTGTTTCTAGATTAGAGAACCATTCACTATTCTTTTTGCTTGTGTCTATAGGCTTAGACTCTTTTTTACTACAACCAGAAAGTATACCTAAAGCAAAAACACATCCTAAAACTAATACAAAAAACCTTTTCATACTTCACACTCCTAATATCTATATAATATATAAAATTGTTGATTGAAATAAGAGTAACCCATCCTCTATACTATAGTTATTATATTTAATAAATAATAGCTAACCTAAAGAAAACTATATTGAAGATATATAGTTACTAAAATATACTTCTTATCAAACAAAATCTTATATATATGATAAACTGTAAAACTTAAGATTATATACCTATATTTCTAAAGATTTTCTTAAGATATAATTATCTTTTCAATACAATATAATTATTCTTTCAATAAAAGTTCATTAATCGCTATTCTATAAATCCTACTTAACATAAGTTATTATTGATTTAAAGCCATTTATAGTATTAACAAAGTTTTTCTTGACTATATAGTTACTATATACTTTATTATATATAGAGAGTAATAAAAGGAGGTAAAATTTATGGAAAATTTATTTACAAGAAAATTCACTACCTTTGAATTTCTAAAATTTGTTTCTCCTGCAATTATATCCATGGTATTTATATCTTTATACACAATAATAGATGGTATATTTGTGTCAACATTAGTTGGCTCAGATGCTCTTGCCAGTATAAATATTGTACTACCCATAATCAACCTTGTTTGTGGTTTTGGAATAATGATGGCAACTGGTGGAGGAGCCATAGTTTCTATACGTATGGGGGAAAATAGACAAGATGAAGCCAATTCTACATTTTCTTTTATAGTTTTATTTTCATTGATTATTGGAATTTTATTCACAGTAATCTCGTATTTTTTTGTCAAAGAAATATCTATTTTACTTGGAGCAACTGATAAACTACTACCTTATTGTATAACTTATGGTAAAGTAATGATTTTATGTACACCTTTTTATATTTTAAAATTTATATTTGAATATTTTGCAAGAACTGATGGAAACTCTAAATTTAGTTTATTTCTATCAGTAATTGGAGGTGTAACAAATATAATATTAGATTACGTGTTTATTAAATATTTTGGAATGGGTCTTCTAGGTGCTGCTGTTGCAACTGCTATAGGTATCATTTTAACTTGTATTTTAGGTGTAGCCTACTTCTTATCAAGTAAGTCTACATTAAAACTAAAAAAACCGAAAATTGATTTTAGACTTATAAGAGATACAATGATAAATGGTTCTTCTGAAATGGTTACAGAATTATCTACAGGAATTACAACATTCTTATTTAATATAGTTGCTTTAAGATTAGCAGGAGAAACTGGACTTGCAGCTCTTACTATAGTACTTTATGCTCACTTTTTGATGACATCGGTTTATCTAGGTTTTGCTGCTGGAGTATCACCATTGATAAGTTATAATTTTGGTGCTGAAAATAGCGATAAGTTAAAAGAAACATTTAAACATTCTTTAAAATTTATATTTGTTTCTTCTATTTTAGTTTTTATTGTAGCGTTAGTTTTTGCACCACTTATTGTTAGAGTTTTTGTAAATCCTGATAATGGAGTATTTGGTTTAGCTTTACAAGGTCTAAAAATATTTGCTTTTGCTTTTTTATTTGTTGGCATAAATATATTTGCATCAGGATTTTTCACAGCATTTCACAACGGAAAAATTTCAGCTATTATATCTTTTAGTCGTGCCTTTGTTTTTGTAATTATAGGAATTATAATTCTTCCTCCTATATTGCATCTAAATGGATTGTGGCTTACTGTTCCATTTGCTGAAATTATAACTATATTTATATCTATATTGTTTATAAAAAAATATAAGAGTAAATATAAGTATTAGTAAAATATACTTGTTAAAGTTAATAAAGCTAGCTTAAAGTAACCGTATTCAAATTTCACTTTAGAAACTTTATATTTGCAATGAAATTAAAGCCCTTAAAATCCAAAACAAATGGTTTTTAAGGGCTTTTTACTAGTACTATTTAAATCTACTTTTAAGGTAATTTTTATTTTAACTATAATAAATCATTTGCATAATCCTTGATTGGAGCTCTTCTAAGTAGTAATATTATTAAGGCTATACAAATAAATATGGCTCCTACTTTTAACCCTAATAAAACAGAAGGATTTGCAAATAAAATAATAATTTTATCTAAATGTATAAGCATTTTTTGTGTATGTTTAATTGCAAAGTTAACTACATAAATTAATATCAATATTGGTAATCCTATCAATAGAGTAAAGCTAGTAGCTTTTCTAACTCTATATGTAAAAGCACCCAACAAAGCACCTATCAAACCTATACACATTTCACTAATACATAAATTTATAAAATAATTTAAGTAAGCTAGTGGCATATTTGCTGTTGATGATTCTATTATCATGGGTATAGAAGTCCAAAGTAAATCTTGTTTCAGTAAAGATAATATATCCACCTTATAACCAGTTATAAACTCCATAGATAACTTTGATAAAAATATTAAAACTATACTTATAATAGAAAGAACAAAGGACAAAATAATTAAGGTTAGTATAATAGCTTTTATACAATTATTTCTATCTGCCCTTATACTTAAAGCTCCTGAAAAATCTTTATTTACTATGGATATTCCATATACAAATATTAGTATACTTATATAGTTTAAAAGTGGCGTTGTGAAAGATGATAAGTCTTGTTTAGGCAAATTAGCAAAAGTTACAATAATAAGTGGTAAAACATTTAAAAAAGCACCCATTACCAAAAATAAAATTATATATAGTTTTGTATTTTTATTAAAAAATTTCATATATGGTCTTAATTCATTCAATTACAAAACCTCCTTTTTAGTCATACTTACAAACATATCTTGTAATCCTATGTATCCTACATCTATATTTGAATTTTCAATTATATTTTCATCGTTTTTACTAAAGTCACCATAGTAAAAGTAGGCAACTGTATTTCCAAATGATTTCTTAGGCTTTACATTTCTTATTGCTTCTAACTTTTCTACTTCTTCTCTGCTTCCAGTAATATAATGAGCTTTTTGTTTTATAGTATCAATATCTTCATCTATAATAATCTTACCTTCATTTAATATTATTACATGCTCTAATAAATCATCTATTTCATCAATCAAATGAGTTGATATTATTATCGTTCTTGGATTTTTTATATAATTATCTAAGATTACATTATAAAATTCTTGCCTGTTTACTGCATCTAGGCCAATTGTTGGTTCATCAAATATAGTGATGGCTGAATTGGAACAAATTCCTATTATATTTGAAAGTATAGTCTTCATTCCCCTAGACAATTGTCTATACTTTTTCTTTATATTTAAATCAAAATATTTACATAGTTTTTCTTCTAATGCCTTATCATAATTTTTATAGAAGCTAGAAGAAAACTCGAATATTTGACCTACTTTAAAATCTGAATTATAAAATTCTTTTTCTCTTACAATACAAATATCTTCCAATACTTTTAAATCTTCTTTTATATTTTTTCCTGAAATTTCTATCTCTCCTTCATTCTGAATTAATTGATTTACTATTATATTCAATAATGTAGTTTTCCCAGCACCATTTTTTCCTAATAAACCATATATTTTATTTTCTTCAAAATTCAGAGACACGTTATCAAAAATCTTTTGTTTTTTAAAGCTATGAGATAAATTTTTTATCCTAATAGAGCTACTCATACATTACTCCCCCTTAAAATTTATTATAATATCAACTAATTCTTCTCTGTTTATTTCTAATTTATCTGCTTCTTGAAGTAGATTTTTTATAAAATTATTTTTAAAGTTTTCTTTCCTAACTTCTTTTATTATACTTCTTGCTCCCTCTGATACAAACATTCCTATCCCTCTCTTCTTATATAAAATATTCTTATCAACTAATGTATTTATTCCTTTCAAGACTGTAGCAGGATTAATTTTATAAAGCTTTGAAAGTTCAGTTGTTGATGGAACCTGTTCTTCTTCTTTTATACCATCTGATAATATTTCATCTTCAATTGCTTGTGCTATTTGAATAAATATGGGTTCTTCATTATTTAATATTAATTTCATAGATTCCTCCTTTCTAAGTTGGTTAATTACTTAAGTAACTAACTATATAACTATAGTATATTATAAAATCTTCTCTGTCAATACTAAATAAAAAAACAGAGGGAAATTTCCCTCTGTTGTTTTGTTTTATAAATTTATAATTAAACTAGTGTCTAATTGTTATTGATTTATCCATAAATCAATAGTTTTAATAACCTGTTATATCTTCATTTTTTAATATTTTACATATTGAACTAGTACCTAATCTTTCAGCACCTGCCTCTATAAATTTTTCTGCATCAGAAATCGATTTAACACCTCCAGCAGCCTTTATCTTAACATTTTTTCCAACATGCTCTTTCATAAGCTTTATATCTTCCAAAGTAGCTCCACCTGTTCCCATTCCAGTAGATGTCTTTATAAAATCTGCACCAGACACTGTTACTATGTCACACATCTTTACTTTTTCACATTCCTCTAAATAACATGTTTCTATAATAACCTTTAATATTTTCTCTCCAATAATTGCTTTTATTTCTTTTATCTCATTTTCTATCTTCTCATAGTCTCCATTTTTAATGTCTGAAATATTTACAACCATATCAACTTCATCTGCTCCATTTTTAATTGCATCTTCAGCTTCAAATACCTTTGTTGCAGTGGTTTGATATCCTAGAGGAAATCCTATTACTGTACATACCTTTATTTTACTATTTAAATATTCTGCTGCTCTTTTTACATATGATGGTGATATACAAACTGATGCTACATTCATGTTTATAGCCTCATCACACAAAACCTTAATATCTTCCCATGTCGTTGTAGCCTTTAAAATAGTATGGTCTACCGTTTTTAATATGTGTTTCATAAAATCCTCCTAAATATATAATTAATATAGTTAAACTAGTTTTTTAAGTGTAACTTTCTTTTGGCAATATTTAATATCATATCAACTTCTTCAACTTTAAAAATGGTCATTAGTAATGTATAAATTCCACCTCCAACTATTACTGAAATGGTTAATGATACTAACTCGTTAAGTCTACCTACTCCTAAAAGTCCAAATATAAATTTATACGTAAAATATGATAAAATTCCCATAATAACTGATGCTACTAATGATTTTAAGGTTGCTTTTATTATCTTATCTTGTCCAAAATAACCTACTTTCCTTCTTAAATTTAGGAAAAGTAACAATATACATGCAATTGATGATGAACTAGTTGCAAGAGCAAGACCACCATGAGCCATAGGTTTTATTAAAATTAAATCTAGCACTATATTTACACAAACAGATATAATACCATTTACCATAGGTGTTTTTGTATCTTGTAATGAATAAAAAACTTTACCTAATATATCTCTAAGTCCAAATGCAGTCATTCCAACTGCATAGAAAACTAAAGCAGTTGCTGTCATTTGAGTTGCTCTAGCATCAAAAGCTCCTCTTTCAAATATAACTCTAACAACTGGATTTGCAAAAACAATAGACCCAACTGAAATAGGAATCATAGAAATTATTATCATATTGACACTAGATTTAACTGAACTTGTAAATTTTTTTTGATTATTCTCTGCACTTAATTTCGACAGCATGGGATACATAACAGACACTATTGAGGCTGTAAATGTCCCTGTAACAAAACCATTTAGCCTATCTGCATAAGTAAGTGCTGGTATGCTACCTTTAACTAATGTAGATGCTAAAGTTGTATCAACTAATGAGTTTACTTGATTAACAGCAACACCTATAAACACTGGTGAAAGTAATGTCAGCAATTTTATAAGACTATCATCTTTAAAGTCTAAGTAAAATGAATATTTGTAATCTGTTTTTTTAACAAAAAACAGGTAAAAAAGTAGCTGAACTATCATAGCAACTACAGCACCAACTGGAAGTACATATGGTCCAAATACGGTACTTATCATTATTGAAATAATTATTACTATATTATAGGGGATACTACCAAATCCAACTATAATAAAATTTTCTTTTATTTGTAAAAATGCTGACATAACACTAGTGATACCTATAAATATTATTCCTGTTATAAGTACTTTAGTAAATTTTACAGTAAGCTCAAATCTTTCGCCTTCAAATCCTATAGCAAATATACTCACAAGTTGTTTTGAAAAAATCACACCCAGTATAGCTACAATTATGCATATACCAACTATTATATTTAAAACATTGTTTAAAAATTTTACTGCTTGTTTTTCACCTTGTTTACTACTTATATCTTGATACATTGGTATAAAAGTAGTAACTATAGCAGTTCCTATTGCTGCAAATATAATATTTGGTATATTCATAGCTGTCAAATAACTTTCTGTATACAAACCTGTTCCATAAATTGACGATAAAACTAATTCTCTACCCATGCCAAGAATCTTAGATATTACAGTAACTATCATCAAGTAAAAAGTTGCTTTAGCTACCTTGCTCATTTTATCACTCCACTTCTAACACACTTCTTTTAGTTCAGTAAAAGCCAGCCTATTATATATAATTTAATATATTATTCCTACATTTTACAAAGATAATAGTAGTTGTTTATTTTTTAATATATCATAAATAATATTACCTTCATGTTTTTTATTTCTACAACATTTTCTATAATTACAATTTAAATCTAATAGTATAAATTTAATTGAGCTCACAGAAATGGAGTTATTATTTTCTAATCTTGGTAAAACAAAAACACTTATATTGGTTATATATTCAAATTTCATTTTATTCATTTCTTATAACTTAATAATCTCCACATAAGGAAAATATATAATCATTTTTAAGTTATATTTTAACATATTTTATCTATTTTGAAAAATTTTAATCACTTTTACTAAATAACTATTCATTTAAAGAAAATTTAAAAAAGTATTCTCCTCAATGAAGAATACTTAACAGAAATATATAAGTGCATTTTAAAGAAAATATATCAATATGATTATTAATAATCGTCACTAAGCTAGTAAAAACTCAACTTTTCTACAAGTTAAAGTAATGTAGAAGTAATTTTTATTTTATTAACTTCATGTTTTCCTATTGAAAAACCATTATTGACTATGCGTAAGTATAACAAAAGAAAAAATAAAAGCAGGAGAATCTTTCTCCTACTTTCTTTTATATTAGCTTTAAAATATTAATAAAAATGCTTTAATTGTTTTAATTTACTTGGATGTCTTAATTTTCTTATTGCTTTAGCTTCTATTTGTCTTATTCTTTCTCTAGTAACTCCAAACACTTTTCCAATCTGTTCTAATGTCTTAGGGTCATCATCATCAATGCCAAATCTCATTCTCAAAACCTGCTGTTCTTGTTCTCCAAGACCTGTAAGTAATTCTTCTATTTTTTCTTTTAAATTATGTTGTTCCACTTCATACATTACAACATCTTTAAAATCAGCATCTGATGGTATAAATTCAACTAAACTACTATCTTCATCTTCTTTTAATGGTGTATCCAAAGATACAACATTTTTATCTCGTTTTAATAATTCCAATACTTTCTCAACCTCAAGACCACAAGCATCTGCAATCTCATCTACAGTTGGTTCTCTTAATAATACATTTAAAAGTTCTTGTTTCTTTTTCTTTACAAAATTTATTCTTTGGTGAAGATGTATAGGTATTCTAATAGTATTTTCGCAATCATCAATATATCTTGTTATGCTTTGTTTTATCCACCATGTGGCATAAGTGCTAAATTTGTATCCTTTTTTATAATCGTACTTCTCTACTGCTTTTATAAGTCCTATATTTCCCGCTTGAATTAAATCTAGCATATCAATACTATCTCTTTTATATCTTTTTGCTATGCTCACTACCAACCTATAATTTGAATTTATAAACTTTTCCTTTGCTACTGAAGATGAGTTGATTATTTCCTTTGCCAGCTCTACCTCTTCTCCCGCTGACAACATTTTGTATTCCTCAATTTCCTTTAAATACATTTTCATCGCATTTGATACATTTGATGAACCCACACAAATATAATTTTCATAATTATTTTCTTTTTTAGTATCCATAATCAAACCCCTTCTATTCATAGAATTTGCTAAAACAAAAATAAATAATTTAAAACTACATAATCTGCAATTACATAATATCCTCTTCTTCAAATAAGTTGTTTTGTATATTATGTATACAAAGTTATAAAAACTATACCTATAATATTATTCTACTTCTAACCCTAATATCCTTCTTATATATATAATTTATTTTATTATATATTGTTATATCCTAAGTTTTTAAATTGATATATGTCTAAAAAAAGACTGTTAATTAAACAGTCTTTTTATATATATATGCTTGTTATTTACTTTTCATGATGATTGCATCCACATCCACAATTTTCATCGTGATGATGATGTTCTTCTTCTAAAGCTTTAACTTGTTGTTCCATCTCATTAAACTCTTTTACCATTATGTCATAAGTTGGAAGTGCTGCCTCAGTATCATACTCTTCGCCTCTCCAATCAGCATACATCATAGCATCACCATTAGTTAAAACCAATCTACCTGACATAGTTATGTTATCTACTTCTTCTAGAAATTCTATTTGTTTTTGTAAAACTTCCCCTTCTAATTCTACATCTTCATCTAAACACTGTACTATCATTACTGGAGCGTAATAATCCTCATCATCTTTAACATTTACAATAATATCTAAAGTTCCCTCTGCACCTTCTTCAAATTCTGCTAATTCAACATTTGTATCAATCATATCCTGAGGTACTAATAAATCTTCTATTAAATATTTTATTACTCTATCTTTTACTAATTCTTTTGACATTTATTTTTTCTCCTTCCGATTCTATAACATTATCATAATCATTTCTATATTATAGTATACTACATTAATTGTTTTTTCAATCTCTTATAAAAATTATTTTTTTATTATTTACCTTATATTACCTTTTTTATTACAAACTTGTAATCGCATTGATTTAAAAAATAGTTTATATTTAGTATAATAGAAATGTAGCACATATTTTTATTCAATATATTGATAAAATATATATTGAAAATGTAATGTATGTTAAATCTAGGAGGATTATTATGAAGTTTAAAAAACAAATTAGCTCTATTATTATATCTACTATGCTTGTGTTTGGAAGTTTAAACCTTGCTTATGCAGATGGTACAAATGTCGTTACACTTGGAGCTAACTTATCAGAGTCTCAAAAGCAACAAATGCTTAATTATTTTGGAGTTAAAAAAGACCAAGTCTTAGTTTTAGATGTAACAAATGCAGAAGAAAGACAATATTTACAAGGTGTTGCAACAGAGAGCCAACTTGGTAAAGTTACTATTTCTTGCTCATATGTTGAGCCTACAACAAAAGGCAATGGCATTAATGTTAAAACAGCAAATTTAACTTGGGTAACTAGCTCAATGATTGCTTCAACACTTACAACAGCTGGTCTTGAAAATGCAAATGTTATTGCTGCTGCTCCATATCCTGTAAGTGGTACTGGTGCATTGACAGGAATTATGAAAGCATTTGAAGATGCATCAGGAAAAAAACTTGACGAAACAAAAAAGGAAATTGCTTCTGAAGAGTTAGTAGTTACAGGTGATTTAGGAGATGATATAGGTCAAGAAAAAGCAACTGGTGTAATGAATGATATAAAAACAGAAATTGTAAAAAATGGTACAAAGGATACTAATCAAATAGCCAACACAATAAATAATGTTGTAAATAATTACAATATTACTATTACACCAGAACAAAAAGAGCAAATTCAAGGTGTAATGAAAAAAATAGCTGACCAGGATTATGATTACAACAACATGAAAAATACATTAGACAATGTATCAAATAATGTAAATGAACAATTAAAAAAATTAGGTGAAAGTGTTAAGGGCTCTGGAATACTAGATACTATAGGTGGATGGTTTAGTGGAATAGGAGATTGGTTCTCTGGTTTATTCTCAGGAGGAGATAAAAAAGATCTAGGAATCTTAAATAACACTAATGATGAGTCTCTTGGCTCAAATGCTGTGATAAACTCTACAGATGGTGTTCAAATAGATCCACAAGATAATACTAACTCTAATGATAATAGCAATACAAATAATTCAGAAAATAATAGTGAAAATAATGGTAACTCTCAATCAGGTGAAAATAACACAACTAATAATTCTGAAAATCAATCCAATACTGACGACTCAGTTGGTTTCTTTGAAAAAATAAAAAATTGGCTTTCAGGCTTATTTTAAAAATTAAGTAAAAAAAGAATTGCCTAACATAGAAATTTTCTATAAAAGGCAATTCTTTTTATTTCCAATAAATTCTTATTACTCACTCATTTTTTGAGATTTTTCTATACATGCACATATAGCTTTTATAACAGATGCTCTAAAACCTTCCTCTTCAAGGACTTTAACTGCTTCTATAGTAGTCCCTCCAGGTGAGCATACCATATCTTTTAGTTCACCAGGATGTTTTCCTGTTTCAAGTACCATTTTTGCAGAACCCATAACTGCTTGTGCTGCAAATTTATATGCTTGTTGTCTTGGCATTCCTGCAATTACTGCTGCATCTGCAATAGCTTCTATAAACAAAAACACATAGGCTGGTGCAGAACCACTCGCTCCAATCACTGCTTCTATAAGATATTCTGGTACGACTTCAGTGTTTCCAAAAGAACTAAATACTTCTACCACTGCTTCTAAGTCTTCATCTTTTATATTTTTATTTATAGATATTGAAGACATAGCCTCATTTACAAGTGCAGGAGTATTAGGCATAGTTCTAACTATTTTTTTATTTTCACCTATAATTGCCTCTATATCTTTTATAGATTTTCCTGCTGCTATTGTAACTATAATTTTACTATCATCTACAAAATCTTTTATCTCTTCTAAAATATCATCATATATGTCTGGCTTAACAGCTACAATTACTATATCAGAATTTCTAGTAACCTCTTTTGAATCTTTTGTAGTATTTATACCAAAATTTGCATGTATTCTATCAAGAGTTCCTTGAGTATATGCTGATGCTGTTACCATATTAGGTTCAACTAATTTTGAATTTACTATACCACCTATCATAGCACTGGCCATATTTCCTGCACCTATAAATCCAATTTTTTTCACTGTAATACTCCTCCTTAAATAAGTAGTAACTAAATTTTAAGCTTCTTTAACTGTATCAGAATTTTCAAATGGATTTGGTATACTTACCACTAAAATTCTTACCATCTTATTAGTATAGTTAACCCAATTGTGATTGTTCTTTTCACTATTGTAGTGTATTGTATCACCTGGATACATTTCAATTTGCTCATCACCCAAAAACACTGTAAGAGTGCCCTCTAAAACATATACAAATTCTTCACCACTATGTACATAGCAACAAATTTCTTCACTACTTTTACTTGGAAGAATTTCAATTAATCTTGGTAACATAGTTTTTTCTTTTAAATTAGATGATAAATGATAATGTATAAATGTTGAATTTTCTACATCAAAAACTTCTTTTTCATAACTTCTTAATACAGGTCTCTTATGCTCCTTTGGCTTCATAAAAAAGTAAGTCAAATCTACATCCAATACATTTGCTATTTTACCCAATGAATCTGTTGCCACACTTGTTAATCCTCTTTCAAGTTGTGACAAAAATCCAATTGATAAGTTTGTTTTCTCACTCATATCTTTCAGTGTCATTTGTTTTTGAGTTCTAAGTTGCTTTATTTTTGCTCCTATGTCCTTATTCAAAACCATCACCCCTAAATAATTTTAATTTTTTCATAATATAAATATAAGAATATAAATATAGGCTATTATATCTATAATATTTCACCTCAAAAAAACTTTATTAGTATAAATATAATTTATTCACTTTCTTTTGTCTACACATTTATCATTATTTATAATTTATTATTGTATATGTCTCTACCTAATTTAGTAAAAGTTATTAATTATTTCTATATTTTTTAATATATCTGATTATTATTACTTTTTTTATATTATAAAACTATATTATAAAACTTAAGTTATTCATATAATTTGCTTTATTATTTATATAGTTTATAATATATAAATCTTATTAGTATAATTTTTATCAGATTACTATCTTTAATTTGTGTACATTGCATTATATAGTTTATTTGAATTTAACTATTAAAAATTAAACTTATTATATTGCTATTTCTACAGATTCTTACATCCTTTATAATAATTATAACATAATTTTACAATTTAATAGTATCTATTCAATGCCTTTTTTTATTTATACAACATCTTATATTTTATAGTCCAAAACTATACATATTTTTCTAATGTTTATACAGATACAGCCTTGTTATTTCCTAATTTAGCAATCGTTATCAAAATATTTATCATCTTTTTAAATTCCATTTTTAATTTTTCTGTCTAACAATAATTTTCATAACAAAGCATATGAAATCATCTTATAACCTCAATCATACGATTTTAAATATATCTCTATTCTAAAGATACTTTCTTTTTTTGTCAAAATTTTTCTATTTTTTATAAATAATTATTTGTTGTAATAAATAATCTGTTTAATATAAAATAAACCAACTTTATGTATAAACACGACTATTCTTAATAAAATGCGTCCAAAAGTTAATATTCATTTATTTTATAGTATAATATTATCATACTTATTTTATTGAAATATATCTTTGTTTGTATAAACAAAACAATTGAAAATAATTATAAAAATCTACTAAAAATACATCTTCTCCTCTATAAATTTATTTATACTAAAATAAAAATTCTGTAAAAAATAAGATATATATTTATAAAAAATAATTTTTATAAATATATATCTTATTGATATCAGTACTTACTCTATATAAAAACGCCATAAAAAATCTTTTGCTTCTTCTGCATAGTCTATATTTATACGTTTACTAATTTTTATATCCAATTCGCCTTCACTACATACCTTTTTTCCTTCATTATCATAATAAAAGTCACTTATATATAATTCTTCACCCATTATACTCTTACTATTTAAGCTTCTATCTATTTTTAAAGCCTTACAAAGTTTTCCTGGTCCATTAGTAATATTTTTTATTTGATACTTACTCAAATTATCATACAATTTATTATATCTATTTATAGATATCTCATCTAAAGAAGTTATTGGTTCCACACCTCTTATCAACACACACTCTGGTACATTTTCTATATTTGCTGATAGATTTAGACAATTGTACATACCATAAATTAAATAAACATATATATGTCCACCATCTAAATACAGAGGCTTAGTTCTCTCAGTTCTTTTATCACCATATACATGTGCACCTTTGTCATTTATACCCATGTATGCCTCTGTCTCTACTATCTTGGTAACAATTGTTTTATTTTCATACTTTCTTATTAAATATTTACCTAATATAGATTTAGCTAAATCAATTCCATTTTTCCTAAAAAAATCCTTTTCCAAAATTTCACCTCATAAAGTTTATTTATAGTCAGTTAAATACAGCTAAAATTATAAGTAAAATTAGTCTGCTTTTAATTGTATATTAATATATAAAATAATGGATTTCAATATTTACTACTTATATATATCAAAAAATTCTATCTCGAATTTTTCAATATTATCATTGTAATTTGATTTATCATAGACTTCTTCAACTACTTCTTTAATTGGGAATATGATTTTCACCTCTGTTCCTTCTCCTAATTTACTATCTATATAAATTTCTCCATTTTGAATTTCAATTAACGATTTTGCAAGACACAATCCTATTCCACTGCCGAATTCGTTTGATATACCACTATTTTCAATTTGTTTAAATCTATTAAATATGTCATTTAATTTTTCCTTTTCTATACCTATTCCAGTATCTTTTATAAGTATTTCTACATTTGCACCTTCTTTATATATTCCTACAAGTATTTCTCCACCTTCTAAAGTAAACTTTATAGCATTTGATAATATATTCAATATTATCCTTTCTATAGATTCTGGGTCAAGACCTACTCTCATAGTTTCCTCATTTGTATCAAAAACTAAGTCGATTCCCTTAGATTTTGCATAACTGCTAATGGATGTAACTATTCTTTCTGTTATATCGATAATATCAAAGTTAACTGCTTTAATCTTATATATTTCTGATTTAACTTGAGAAATATTTATTATATTATCTATTAATCTTAATAATCTAAACATGTTTTGTTTAGTTATTTTTATGTGTTCTCTTAATATATCTTGACAGTCAATTATCTTGCCTTTTTTATAAAGATTCTCGATAAGCTGAACTGAGCTATAGATATTATTTAAAGGAGTCTTGAGTTCATGAGATATATTAGCATAGAACTCCATCTTCATCTGGTCATACTGTCTTTGTTTTATTAATGCTTTTTTAAGTCTCTCAGACTCTCTTTGTACACTTAAATCTTTAATGATTCTCACTCTACTTCTCTTCTGTCCAAAGTATAAGGTTCTTGATATCATATTTACTTCTTTAATATGATTGTTTTCATTTACTATATGAATACTTTTTTCTCTTTCACCTATATTTAAATTGTTTATGTATTTTTTTACCAAGATATTTCTATATTTTTGTGTTGTTACTCCTAGTACATCACTTGATATTCCAAATAATTCTCTAAAAGCTCTATTTGTATAAAGTACTCTTGATGTACTTAAATCTTCAAGAAAAATAGCCTCTGGTATAGCATCTAATAATTTTTCATATATTATTTTTTGTTCATTTACTGTTCTAAGTATATTTATTTCTTTGGTTATATCTCTAAATGTAAGTAACTTAAATAATTTATTATTTGACCAATAATCTCCAACTCTCACTTCTTCAACATGTTCTTCACCATCTGAATCAGACATTACAAAATTAACTATACAATTTGCTGTATCATTATAACTTACTATTTCAGCTTTCTTTTCTTTTGTTAGATTTAATCTTTTAAAGTCTCTATTATCAAAGAAATCTATGTTAAAAGTTTCAAAATATTTTTCTAATGTCATATTAACTAGCTCTTTTGATGTACATTTAAAACTCTTTTCATATTTTTTATTTATGCTTATTACTTTATTCTTCTTTATACCACCTTCTGCACTTCTTACAAGTATAGGAGAGGGTATATTTAATATTATATTTTCATAATCTTTATTTATAGCCCTTATCTCTTTATCCATTTTTATTTCATTTGTAATATTATTTAAGCTTATTAAATAATTACTTTCTTCTTCATTATTACTTAAACTTAGCAAATATATTTTATTATTTAGCTCTACTTGTTTATCAATTATACTTATATCCTTATCAAATTTTTTTAGCTTTTCAGCTACACACTCATCTTCTTTTATAAAATTTAATATGTGATAAAAGTTTTTCATGTCCTTTGAAAATTCATCTTTAAATGCATTATTTGTATAACTTATATTAAAATCATAATCTGTTATTATCCATACATTTGGTATAGTATCAAGTGCTTGTCTTAATAACTCCTTTCTTTCATCTATGTAATTTTTTAATGTTTTCTGTATAGTCATATCCTTTTCTATTGCTAGATTTATCTTACTTAATTGTTCTGACTTTTTACTTAACTTCTTATTTATTGAATTTAATTCATAATATGGATATACTATTCTATTACTTAGACTGTATACATACACATAGTAAGTATGATTACATAACAATAAATACACTACTCCTATTAATCTATCTGTATCTACTATACTAATTTGACAAGTTGTTATAAAACCTATAATAGTTGCAAATAAAGCAAAGTATGATAAATTTTTTATTAAGCTATAATGTTCAGCTTCACTATTGATTTTGTTTAATACAAACAATAAATTGAACAAAGATATGACAATATTAATTGACATAATAATCATATTCAAATAAAAGTTATTAAAAATACTTCGTAGAAAATAATCTACTATTACAAAAGTACTGTTGAAAATCAACAAATGACTTATTCTCAGTTTTTTTATTTTAGAAATTGTTAAGTATATAAATGTAGATATATTAATTATACTTAAATTGAGTATCATAACTTGGAATTTTTGAATCTCTAATTCTGCTATGCCTAAAATCCCCACAAAAACTAATACAAGGCATCCTAATTTTAGTATATTTATAAATTCATCTTTTTCAAAACTAGTTATATAAACTATAGAATATCCAAATATCCAAAGTAAAATTATCCTATACATATTTATGGAAACTGTATACAAATTTATATTCAAAAGTGCAATAATTAAAAATAACCCATTAGCCAATATATAGACCTTATTCTTCCTTAAAGTTCCCTTAGATTCCATATTCCCCACCACTTCTTCATTTTTATATAGTTTTATCTATAAATATGTTACCACAATTCTCCCAAAAAATTTGTCACTTTCTAGTTATAAAAAAAAATGAGTAAAGTTTTTAAAATTTTACTCATTTTATAGATTTTGTATATTTAATTTAAAAAGCTGGAACGATACTTCCTTTATATTCATCTTGTATAAACTTTTTAACTTCTTTACTATTCATAGCTTCTGATAAAGCTTTAATCTTATCACTATCCTTATTATCTTCTCTACAAGCAATTATATTTACATATGGAGAATCACTTGATTCTATTACTATTGCATCTTTAGTAGGATTTAAATTAGCTGTTAAAGCATAATTAGAATTTATTACTGCTCCATCAACATCTTTTAATACTGTTGGTAATTGTTCTGCATTCATTTCTTTTATTTGTATATTTTTAGGATTTTTAGTTATATCTTTTTTAGTTATAAGTTCGCCATCTTTTACTTCTATTAATTTATGTTTTGCTAATAATTTAAGTGCTCTAGCTCCATTAGTCGCATCATTTGGTACAGCTATAACTGCTCCATCTTTTACTTCATCTAATGATTTAACTTTTTCTGAATAGAATCCCATTGGCTCTATATGAACTTTAGATGTATAAGTAAGTTTATATCCTTTTTCCTTAACAGTCTCCTCTAAAAATGGAATATGTTGAAAGAAGTTAGCATCCAAAGAACCTTCATCTAAGGCTGTATTTGGAAGCACATAATCATCAAATATCTTTACTTCTAAATCATATCCTTTTTCTTTTAATAAAGGTTTTGCAACTTCCAATATTTTTGCATGTGGATTTGATGATGCCCCTACTAATATTTTTTTATCCTCTTTGTTTGAACATCCTACTGCTGATATTGCTATTGCTGACACTAATGCTACTGATAATAATTTTTTTAATTTCATTTTTTACTCCCCCTTTAAAAATGTTTTATTGATTAAATTATTTTAGTTTCTTATACGCTAGATTTCCTAAACCTTGTATTATTTGAACTAGTATTACAAGTGCTATTACTGTATAAACCATTACTGCTGTATCAAATCTTTGGTATCCATAAATAAGTGCTATATTACCTAGTCCACCAGCTCCTACTGCACCTGCCATAGCTGTATAACCAAGTATAGAAATTACTGACAATGTAATTCCAGATACAATTGAAGGCATTGCTTCTTTTATCATAACTTTAAATACTATTTGTTTTTTTGTAGCCCCAAAAGATTTGGCAGCTTCTATTAGTCCCTTATCAACTTCATTTAATGAACTTTCTATAATCCTAGCGATAAATGGTGCTGCACCAATAGTTATTGGTACTATTGCAGCAGTTTCTCCTATACTTGTTCCAACAATTAATCTTGTTATTGGAATCATTGCAACTATAAGTATCATAAACGGGAAACTTCTAAATATGTTTACTATAAATCCTAGTGCACTATTAATCGTGCTATTTGGTTTTAATCCATCTGGTTTTGTCACTACTAATATAATTGCTAGTATAAATCCTAATATTGTTGCCACTACAGTTGGTACTATGACCATATATAAAGTTTGTAGTAATGCATTTGGAAATAGTGTTGTTAAAAAATCAATTAGACTATTCATTTATCATTTCCTCCCATCTTATGTCCTTATCTGTAAGATACTGTTTTACTTTCTCTCCGCTTTTATCTGAAACATTTATAATAAGTGAACCTAAAATATCCTCTTTAAATTGTTCTAATTTCCCAAATATTATAGATACATCTATGTTTAACTCTCTTGCCATTGTTGTAATAATAGCATCATTAGAAATGTCTTTAGGGAATAGTATTTTTATATTTGTTCCTTTTGGTAAAATTATACTTTCTTCACCTATTAATTTTCTAAGTCCCTTAGTATTTCTCAAGAAAATTTCTTCTGTATCTCCTACTTCTAATACCTCTCCATTTTCCATTATTGCCACTCTTCCGCAAATTTGTTTTATAACTTCCATTTGATGAGTTACAACTATTATTGTTATTCCTAGGTTTTTGTTTATATCTTCAAGTAATGAAAGAATTGATTTTGTAGTATTTGGGTCTAGTGCTGAAGTTGCTTCATCACAAAGAAGTACTTGTGGGTTTAGTGCTAAAGCTCTAGCAATTGCAACTCTCTGTTTTTGACCACCACTTAAGTTTCTTGGTTTATCATTTTTCTTTTCAGATATACCAACCACTTCTAGTAACTCTAAAACTCTTTTTTTAATTTCTGCCTTTGTATATCCAAAACACTCTAAAGGTAATGCTACATTATCAAATACTGTTTTTCTTTCAAGTAATGAAAAGTGTTGAAAAATCATTCCTAACTCTTTTCTTAAATCCCTCATTTGCTTTTCATTTAATGACTTTACTTCCTTATCAGATACAAGCACACTACCTTCTTGATATTCTTCTAGCCCATTTATGCATCTAAGTAGTGTTGATTTTCCAGCACCACTATGACCTATTATCCCAAAGATTTCTCCAGATTCTATCTCAATACTTACATCTTTAAGTACTTGAGTCTTTCCATAATACTTATTAACATTTTTTATGCTAACCATAAAATTTCCTCCCCACATATTCTGCTCAATTTGTATGTTTATTTTTATTTATGTATTTTAAATTTGTATCTAACAAAATAAAAGCCTGAGTATAAACTCAGGCTTAAAAAGCTATTTATACTCATCTATCAACTATATCAGTTGCAGGATTTAGCACCAATGTATATAAAATATACTGGTTGCCGGGTTTCAAAGGGCCAGTCCCTCCACCACTCTTGATAAGACGTTATTTAATTTAATTCGATTATCATTTGTTGCTATGTTATATATAATATATTTATTAATAATATTTGTCAATAAATTTATTTAAAATTTTTATTTTTTATTATTCCTAATTAAAGATAAATAACTATTTTTTATTGTTTCCTGTTATTCCTAATCTATCATTCATATCTTTTATCATTTTTCTAAAACCACTACCTATATCATTTCCAACATCTTCTGTTCCATGAACTAATTTCATAAAGTCATTTTGACCTTTTTTCATATCTTCATCAGAGACTTTATCTAATTTTGCTAGTCTAGAATCTATATCCTTTACTAATCTTTCACCTTCAGTTATTAATTCATCGTTCATTTTCTTTAATTCGGCATCTTCTGTTTTACCATCTTTTTTAAGAGAAGCTACAAATGATTGTATTTTATCTCTACTGTCTTTATATGCAGCCTTTACATCACTTAAATATTTTTCATTTCCTGGATATTCTTTATCCTTAAACTGATTATTTATACTTTCTGGAGTATCATAAATAGAATATCTATTTAAACCTGCTATATAATCATTATAGCTTGTTGAATAATAATTCATATAGCCTTCATTGTTATTTACTGATTCGTTTGGATTTTTTCCTGCATTTTCATCTGGTTGTTCAGTTTTTTTAGTACATGCTGTCATACCTATAGCTAATACTAACGCAAGTCCTACAAATAAAGTTCTTTTTAATTTCATTTTTATTACCCTCCTAGATGTTTTATATTACAAAAAGTTTTAATAATTCTCTTTCTTACATTTAGTATTTCTATATTTTTATTTTTTATTTACTAAAATTAAACAATTTATAATTTATTTTTTGGGAAATTATAATAGATAAGTAATTAAATAAAAAAATATAATTTTATTATTGATATTGATTATCATTCATAGTATAATTTAATTAATTGATATTAGTTTTCATTTGAAGGAGGTTATCTTTTATGCATTGTTGCAATTCACAATTTTGTTGTAAGAATAAAATTGAATCATCATATATAAAATGGCTTTTAGAAGTTTTAGGTCCAGTTTTTTTAGGCTCTAAACCTGCTGAAATAATAAATATTTCATTTACTGACGTAAATAGAGAGGAAAAAATTAGTGATATTTACAAATATTTATATAAGTGTAAAAAGATAGATTTTATAGCTATTGATAAAGAAAAAAAAGGATTAAAAATATTATTTGTAAATAAAACTGCATTGTCAGAAAGATTAAAATGTAAAAAAACAGTAAATTTTTTGAAGTTTTTAGGATACAAACAAAATACTAATGTAAATGCTTATTTAGAGCATCTAGTTGAAAAACTTAAAACTGATACTTTTCCTGATGAAATAGGTATTTTTTTAGGATATCCCCTTAAAGATGTGATTGGATTTATGGGATATAGTAACTGTGAAGTTTCTATGATTAAATATTGGAAAGTTTACGGTGATCCAAAACAATCAGAAGACACATATTCTAAGTTTTTGCTTCATCGTAAAAAAATGAGAAAATTGCTTGACTACATAAGTGTAGATAAAATAGTAAGCTGTTTCTAATTAGATTTAATTCTATAAAATAATTAAAAATAAAAATACATCCTTTTTTATCATGTTATTACCACAATAACTTAAGGATGTATTTTCTATTTTAATATACTAATTTTGATTATATAACATATCTTTAATATTTATTTTCTTTTCTTGCATTCCATTAGACATCAAGAATTCTTGTGTATCCTCTAACTCTTTTATATCCTTATCTGTTATCTTAGAACTAAAATCATACCAAGAATACATTTCCTTTGTTTCATCTAAAGTTAAACCAACTTCTTTTGATACATCTTCCATTACCTTATCTTTATTTTCATCCATATATTTTAAAGTTTCTTCATGAACTTTCATAAATCTTTTTACTAATTCAGGATATTTTTGAGAAAAATCATCACTTACTGCAGTAACTATTATTCCACTAACTAAACCTTCTCCATTTACTATCATTTTGCTACCTGCATTTATTGTTTTTAGAGCTACTGGACCTGCAAGCATTGCAACATCAGCACTTTTACTTTCTAATGCAGAGGCAGCGCTAGGAATATCCATGTTTACATATTCAACATCATCTATAGTATAACCTTCCTTAGCAAGTGCAGCAATCAATAATTGATGAAGTATAGTCCCTTTTGGCCCTACAATTTTCTTACCTTTTAAATCTTTTATAGATTTGATATTTTCATTGTTAGTTATAAGCATATATCCTTTTGGTGATCTGCTATAGATATTTGTAATTTTAAGCCCAACTCCATTAGAAGCAGCTATTATAGCAGATGTTCCACCTAATGCATGCAAAAAGTCTAATTCTCCAGCAGCTAGTGCCTGAGTTTGTTCTGGGCCTGTTGTTAGTTCATGAAAATTAACTTTTATATTATCCTTTTTAAATTCCTTACCAAATGAATCATCCTTCTTTTCCAGTATACTTGGAACATTAAGTGGAGACTTTACATAGGTTAAATTTATTTCCTTAGGTAAACTAGTCTCTTTTTTTGTAGGAACATCTTTATTACCCTCTTCTTTTGTTGAACATCCCACAGTACCAACCAATACCATTACTAAAGATGTCATTACTGCTAAAATTTTTTTGTTTCTTTTAATCACTTAAAACTCCCCCAATTCCCTTAATATTTCTTTTTTTAAGCTTATATAATAGCTTTTAGTTAAATCTCTATTATATTCATCTTCGACACTAAATTGTTTAATCCCTTTATTTTTACTAAAAACAATTATTTTCTTTGCTATTTCCATAGCTTCTTCGATATTATGAGTTACAAATACTACCCCTTTTTTAGTATTTTTATGGATATTTACTACTTCTTTTTGCATTTTTCTTCTTGTAAAATAATCTAATGCAGCAAATGGTTCATCCATCAATAGAATATCTGGGTTAAAAGAAAGAGCTCTTGCAATACTTACTCTATGAGCCATTCCTCCTGAGAGCTCATTTGGATATGAGTTTTTAAACTTTTCAAGTTTCATCATCTTTAAATATCTATCTAAATCAACCTTATTTCTATTATTTTTTTCAGTATGTAAAAGTATATTTTCACTTACATTTAGCCATGGCATTAGTCTACTTTCTTGAAAAACAACCCCTACTTTTGGGATACACTTTTTATCATTATAAAAAAAATATACATTTCCACTAGTAGCACTTTCAAGACCTGCTAAAATTCTAAGCAAAGTTGTCTTCCCACAGCCACTTTCCCCTAATATAACCGTTATTTCTTCGCTAGATATACTCAATGATATATCATCAAGCACTAAATGTTCTTTATTATCAACTAAATACTTTTTATGTATATTCTCTAATAAAAATCCATTTCTAACCATTTAAATCAACCTGCTTCCCTTTGCTAAATTTTGCTATTGCCATTGAAAATAGATAATCTGAAAGTATACCTAAAAAACCAATAACAAAAATTCCAACCAGTACAATATCAGTTCTTGACATATCCTTACCATCAGAAATCAAGTATCCTAAACCAGAAGAAGCCGCAATAAGTTCTGCACCAATTATAGCTCTAAAGCTATACCCAAGACCTAGACTAAGTCCAACAATAATATCTAACATAGAATTAGGAATTATTATTTTGCAAAAAATTCTTTTCTTAGATAAATTAAAAGACTTTCCTACTTCGATTAATTTACTGTCACAATTTTTTATCCCTTTTAGCGTATTTAAAAATATTGGGAAAAACGATGCTAAAACTATAATTATAATTTTAGACTCTTCACCTATACCAAACCATAAAATCAGCATAGGTATTAAAGCTAGTGGAGGTGTACTTCTCATAAATTCAAATAGTGGCTTGAAATACTCATACATTTTTTTATTTACACCAAATACGATTCCAAGTGGTATTGCTATCAATGAACTTATTAAAAAACCTATAAATATCCTCTTAACACTAGCATAAACATTTAAAAAAATAGAACCATCATTTATCATTTTTATAAAAGTTTCGAAAACTCTTTCAGGTGGAGGCAAAATATAGCTACTCCATATACCTAAAACACATACAATTTTCCATAAAATTAAGATTAGTAAGAAAATGTAATATCCTTTAAACTTTTTATGAATTCTCTCCAGCATCTAAAACTCCTTTTTAATATACCTACCCCTGCTACCATTTTTATTCTTTAAATATATTTTAAATCACAATTAAAATGCACTATAAAAATTAATCTATGCCAATTCTTACTCCACCTGACCTCATTCTGTCAGAAGGTGTTGCATCTGTATTCAGACTAGACAATCTCTCCGATGGTTGTATAATAACTATTTGGCCAGGTTCAACAAACTCCATATGATAAGATTCCCCTGAAGTCTGACCAACAAAAGTTTTCCATGATAGTTTTGCTACTTTAGGATATGGTTCCCTTCCAGTCCATGCTACTAACGCATCTGGGTCAACACAACAAGGCCCTTCAAGTATCAGAGGGTTACCATCTGTTATTATGGCAATATCTTGATTTTGGCTTGTTTTATTTATTAAATGTGTAGTAAAAAGTCCTTTTTGAGATATTACTCCTGAACCAATTAATTTTACACTATAATCTAGTTGTTCTGAAAATGCTAATAAGTTTTCGCTCTCAACACAAATCGAGTCACCTGGGTCAATTGATATTACATCTACATGATAAGCATTTTGTGCTAGGTAAATTTCACCTTCACCTTCAACAACCATTATTGGCATTTGTTCTCCTGTCAATGACCTTTGAACATGTCCTAGTAATGCTCTACCTAAACCACCGCCATTGTTTGGGCCTAATATTAATTTTTCAAAGTTAAAATTTCCTTTAAATGCTACCATAGCACCTTTTTTAGCAAAAAATTTACCACTTCCTCTTGCTATACACATAAGTTCGTTTGTCACATCAAATTTAAACATAATAAACATTTATATTGCTGTATTTAGCAATAATCCCTCCTAATCATATATTTGTCTATAATTATACAGTAAAAATATAATATAGTCTAATTGACTTCAAATATGAAATTTATTATTTATATAAAAAATAAAAGCCTGATAATAAAGTAATTTAAACTTTTTATCAGACTCTTATTTTATCTATCTTTTAGTATCATGGCAACTCTTACTACTTGAGCATCCAGAACAACCACATCCACAACTACTGCCATTCTTTTTTTTGTTATTAACCATATGCATCACAGCCAATGCCATTAATATTACCACAATAGCTGCTATAACAAATGTAGCCATAATCATCACTCCTTATTTATATGAACTAATTTTTCATATAGCTCAAATTACCAATTTTATCTTTTTTTATTGTTCGATTTGAATAAGTTAAAACTCCAAATACTACAGCTATTGCTATAACTATAGATATTATTGCCCCAGCAATACTTCCACCAGTTCCTAAAAGTACACTTCCAACTTGATTGATAAGAAGAGCAACTATATAAGCTGTTAAAGTTTGGAATCCTAATGTAATCCATGTCCATTTCCATGAACCCATTTCTCTTTTTATAGCACCAATAGCTGCAAAACAAGGTGCACAAAGCATGTTAAATGCCATAAATGAAAATGCACTAACTACTGTAAACATACTTGCAACTGAACCAAGAAGTGTTGGGTCTTGTTCTGTTGCATCTGATATACCAAACAAAACACCAAATGTTCCAACTACATTTTCTTTTGCTACTAGACCTGTAACTGTTGCTACTGATGATTGCCAGTTTCCAAATCCAAGAGGCGCAAATATTGGTGCAACTATATTTCCTAGACTAGCCAATATACTATCTCCTGCATCTACCATTTGTAGTGACCAGTTAAATGATTGTAAGAACCATATTACTCCACAAGCAACAAATATAATTGTACCTGCTTTGATTATAAATGCTTTTCCTCTATCCCACATATGAATTAAAACACCTTTTGCACTAGGAACATGATATTGAGGTAGTTCCATAACAAATGGAGATGGTTCTCCAACAAATAAAGAAGTTCTTTTTAATATAATTCCACAAACAATTATCATTACAATTCCTAAGAAATACATTGATGGTGCTACCCATGAAGCCCCTCCAAACAGTGCTCCTGCAAATAAAGCTATTATTGGAATTTTAGCTCCACATGGAATAAATGTAGTCAACATGATAGTCATTTTTCTGTCTCTATCATTTTCTATAGTACGAGTTGACATAACACCTGGAACTCCACAACCTGAACTTATAAGCATTGGTATAAATGACTTTCCTGAAAGACCAAACTTACGGAAGATTCTATCCATTATAAAAGCCACACGTGACATGTATCCACAATCTTCAAGTATTGATAATAGTAAAAATAAAAGCATGATTTGTGGCACAAATCCTAATACAGCTCCAACTCCACCAATTAAGCCATCAACTACAAGACCTTGTAACCAATCAGCTACATTTACGGAAGCTAGGAAATTACTTACATTACCTTGAATAATTTCTCCAAACAATACATCATTTGTCCAATCAGTTGCTATAGCACCCAATGAACTTACTGCTATGTAGTAAACTCCCCACATTATAAGTGCAAAAATAGGTAGTGCTAATATACGGTTTGTTACAATCTTATCTATTTTATCTGAGACAGTTTCTTTACCTTTTCTATTTTTCTTTATTATGCTTGAAATTATTGAACTGATAAATTCATAACGATTTGCTGTGATTATACTTTCACTATCATCATCCAATTCATCTTCACAGCTTCTAGTTATTTCTTCTATATCATTTAATATTCCTTTAGAAATATCAAGCTTTTGTATAACATTTTCATCTCTTTCAAATAACTTGATCGCTAACCAACGTGTTTCCATATCTATATATGGAGTTTTTTCCTCTATTATCTTTTCGATTTTTTCTATTGCTCCTTTGCTTTCATCAACAAAAGGTAACTTAAAATCTAATTTATTGTTACAACTTGCAATTTCAATTGCTTTTTGAGCAGCTTCCATAATTCCTTGCCCTTTAACAGCTGTTACTTCTACTACAGGGCAACCTATAACCTCTGATAATTTTTTAATATTTATCTTATCTCCATTTTTCTTAACAACATCCATCATGTTAAGAGCTATAACAGTAGGTATACCTAATTCCAAAACCTGAGTTGTTAAATATAAATTTCTCTCTATATTTGATGCATCTACAATATTTATTACTGCATCTGGTTTATCATCAAGCATAAAATTACGTGTAACAACTTCCTCTAATGTATATGGTGATAGAGAATAAATCCCTGGTAAATCTACTATTTCTACATCTTTATTTCCTTTTAATTTTCCACCTTTTTTTTCAACTGTTACTCCTGGCCAGTTACCAACATATTGCGATGAACCTGTAAGTCCATTAAACATTGTTGTCTTGCCACAATTAGGATTTCCTATGAGACCTATTTTTATTGACATTTCCATTCCCTCCATTAATATTTAGATACATAATTATTTTTGATACAGAAAATCATTCTCACTATATAATTGCATTAACCCTACTATAATTAAGTTTATTATTCCACAATAATTTTTTCTGCATCTGATTTACGAATTGACAGTTCATAATCTCTAACTGTTATTTCAATTGGGTCTCCAAGAGGAGCTACTTTTCTCACAAACACATCAACACCCCTTGTAATCCCCATATCCATTATACGTCTTCGTGTAGCTCCTTCTCCTTCTAATTTTTTAACTTTTACAGTTTCCCCACACTTAATATCCTTTAGCTTGTTCATGTTACTACCTCCCTATATTATTATCCTACTTGCCATTTTTTTATCTAATGCAATTCTAGTATCCTTTACATCTATTATCAAATTGCCCTCTATCTTAGAAATTATTTTAACATTTGTTCCTACTACAAATCCTATGCTATTTAAAAAGGTTCTTGTCTTATCACTTCCTGAAATCTTCTTTATAACTACTTCTTCTCCTATATTTGATAATACTAATGGCATATGATTTTCCTCCTCCTTATACTAATTTAAATTTATGTGTAGACTTTTCATTCTATTTAAATTCTAGTATCTTATTTTTAAGTTGTGACTCATTAAAATGATTACCTATTTTTTTCCTTCTTTTTACAATTCTTAATTTTGATTTAAGTCTATCACAATAGTATAAGTTTTGCAAGTGATTATTGTATTCTTTTGATTTTTTTTCTCAATTAAGCTTCTTCCTCATATAAATATTATTCATTTTAGCATAATTTCTATAAAATAAAGATGCTTTTAGATAGTATCTTTGACTATCTAAAAGCACCTTTATTTTTCATCTATTCTATATTTATTTATATATTTAATTCTTCTTTAGAAACATTTTTTATTATTACTTTCATCTTTTTCTGTAAAAAATGCTCTATCTAATTTTAAAATATCAATAGACAAATATATTTTGACATACTCTTTTCTTCTATGCATGAGTGTGTTACAAACAAAAAATTTTTAAATTCTCTTATAAGTAATTATAGTCTCTATTAACTTGAATGTTTAGATAGAAACTCCATTTGTTGAAGATTAAATGTTTGTGCATGAGTATTAGAATAATTTTTTGAATATGTATCAATAAAACCATGATTTGCCTCTGCAATTTCAATTTGAATGTTTTGTTTTTTAACAAGTTGAGAGGCAACAAAATCAACATCAAATGAATCGTATTTTGCAAATACCAATAAAACAGGACATTTTGGAATTACATCTATATAATCTCTAATTCGAGAACCATAACAGCAAATTATTCCATCACACAATGAATTTTCACTGCATCTCCATGCAATTGTTGCACCTACACTATACCCAATAACGAATACATGCTTATATTTTAATTTTAAATCATTTATAAGTTTTTCTACTTTTTCATAAATATTAAATCCTATATTAGTTATAAAAAAATTATATGCATCTTGGGATTTTAAATAAGAAAAAACTTTCCCACTACCCAAAAGTTCAGGACAGAATACATCATATCCATCTTGATAGTATTTTTGACAAATATCCTTTATAAAGTTATTAATTCCATAAATTTCATGTAGCACTACAATAGCTATCTTACTTTTATGTGTATACTTAATCAGTTTATCCACCACCTTTATTAAACAGTCAATATTTTTATACTTAGTTTAATGTATTCCTATATGTATGTCAATTTACTGTTTTAGAATCTAATTTACTCTTTAATTCCATATTTTTATATTTGAATACTTCCTATTAGCTTTAATTGACCTAAGGGAAATTCCTAATACCCTAAAAAAAGCACTCATTTTACCACGATTGAATGAGCCTTGACATGACGATAAAGAGACAAGGAAGATAGCACAAAAGCTGTACATTTCCCTTTCTTCATTCATACAACTAGACTATTTTACTTTGATTTCAAACATAAAAATAGCTTTTATCATCTGTGTATGAATTTATCCTTTTAGTTCTTCATCAACTTGCATATTGACCGAACCACTCTCATTGTAACACGGACGTAGGCATAATTTGGATATATAAGTGTTATAGAATTTCAAAATTTCCTTGATTGCTTTTTCATCAATCTGACGATATGCTCAAAAGAAGATAACCTCGTGTTTATTCACCTTTTAAGATTGTTTCATATCTCTTTTTTTAAAACTTTCATAGCAGTTATATCTCCCTAACTTCATCATTGCCATTATATCAAATATCTTTAGTTGATACATGTTTGCAAACCAGACACCATGAAATTATAAATATAATAATCGAAACTAGAATACTTATTGCCATTGACAAAGTACCGTTATCAATCAATTTACTCATGCCGAATACAAATCCTGCTGCAAGTGGATATGCTATTATTGCACCAACCACACTTTTTTCTTCATCAAGTAAATAAAAGCATGGAAGCATAATTCCGCCAGAAAAGAATGTCATAACTATACTCAAGCATGTAAACAATGGCAAAAATCTAAAATTCATATCATTTATAACAAAAGATACCATTGTACTGAAAATTATTCCAAACACTATGCCAAGCAAACATAGTAGCACATACATAAGATATTTACTGCTTATAATTGTTCTTTTAGGTGTTGGAAATGTTACAGCTGTTTTTAACCAACCACATTTTTTGTCAATATTAATTATCGTTGCTACACTCATACCTAGTACAGTTGTTGCTATAACAATCAAAACTTGTGGAGTTGCAAAAAAAGATACTCCAAACCCAATAACAGCAAAAGTAATCAGTAGTGTAATAATTGATGACTTGATAATGTAATAATCTTTTAAAAGCAAACCTTTCATACTATTTATCCCCCTTTACATACATAAGCATAATTTCATCTATACTCGCTGGTACAATCATAATTTTCGGATATTTTCTTTCTGTCTGCTGCCTATTAGAAATCAATATTTGCCATTCATAATCTTGTTTTCTATATGCAATAATATCAGCTTTATCTATTTCATTAAATTGCTTTGAATTACATTTTATAATTCCATATTTTTCTAATAACTCGTCTTTTGGTTTTGAAAATAATACTTTTCCTTTATGTATGAATACAATATAATCTGCAATTTTTTCTAAATCACTGGTAATATGAGATGAAACCAATATTGAGTGTTCTTCATCTTGAATAAAATCTAAAAACATTTCTAAAATATCATCTCTTATTATTGGGTCAAGACCACTTGTAGCCTCATCAAGAATTAGCAATTTTGAATTATGAGATAATGCTACCGAAATAGAATACTTCATTTTCATTCCTTTAGAATACTCTTTAAGTTTTTTATTAACTGGAAGTTCAAATTTATTAAGTAGTTCTAAATATTTTTGGCTATCCCATTCTTTGTAAATGTTTTGAAATACCTTTCCTAACTTTTTAGGAGTTAAACTGTCTGGATAATTACTTCCGTCAAAAACAACACCTATATGTTCTTTTGTTTCGGCATTTACACTTTTTCCGTTAAATACAGATACTTCTCCTTGTTCGGTAACAGTCAATCCTAGAATAGCATTGATTGTAGTGCTTTTTCCAGCACCATTTTCGCCAATCAGACCTACGATACTTCCTTGTGGTACTTTAAAAGAAATGTTATCCAGTTTAAAATCCTTGTATTGTTTCGTTATTCCTTTAAGCTCTAATGCAATTTTTTCCATAGTATCATTCCTCCTCGTACAATAATGTTAATAGCAATTGTAATTTATTAAGTTTAATTCCACTTACTTTAGCTATTTCAATGGCTTCTGAAAAATGGCTTTCTATTTTTTTCTGTTGTTCTTCTAAATAAAAATCTTGATTTTGAGCAGAAACAAAGCACCCCTTTCCAGCCGTTGTTTCTATAAAACCGTCTGTTTGAAGTACATCATAAGACTTTTGTACTGTCAAAACACTTATATGCAGAGATTTAGCCAGCCCTCTTATGGATGGCAAAGCTTCTCCAGCTTTCAATTCTCCATTGATAATCAGTGCTTTTATCTGTGAAGAAATTTGTTCATAAATAGGAACACTAGCATGATTATTGATAAATATTTCCACTATTTTCCTCCTTTCGTATTATACTGTATTACTTATGCAAGTACAGTATAATACGAAATAGTACAGTTGTCAATAAATAAAAGACTTGCATAACACTTTATGCTATACAAGCCTTTTATTATTTATCCCATATTATTCTAGTTGCTATCCTTATGCAGTAATAAGCTCAAACTATAATCCATTGTAAAAGAACTGTACAACATACTTTCCCTTTATTCCTCTTGATAACCCTTTAACAGTTCATCATAACGGTCAATACTATGCCATACCTTATAGCATTTCATCAGCCTGTCCATTTTTTGACGCTGAATTAACTTCTTTATCTCCAATAATTCATCAATAGATGTTTTTATATCGCTCATATAATTGTTGATATATTCCGATAGCTTGACTTTCATATAAAACTGCCACTCCTCATGACTTTGGAAAAATTCATCATGGCCATATTTTCCAGCGTTTCAAAGGTAGGAAAATTCAATCCTCTTTCAATCTTGGAACGGCTCTACATATTGATACTGATAGCATCTGCAAATTCCTGCTGTTTCATTTTTCTGTGCTTTCTGATTATCTGGATATTCTCTCCCAAAAGTTTGTATTTCATGGCATAACCCTCCACATTGTTTCGTTACTTGTTATTTATAAGCCTATCGTACTTAATTATTTGTGCAAAATCAAGAAAAATTCATTGACAGATAAGCATGTAATGATTCTTATGTATTCGTAAATATAAATAATCACAATAGATTGAAATATACAATCATTTTAAGCTCTATTTGTTGATTATTAAACTTATGAGAATGAATAATGGTTGAAATGGGTGCTGGATAGATACTAAGAATCGCTCTAAGACAGAGCCAATAGTAATAGACGGATGGGGAAATTTCCTATTTGTCAATCAGAATGGTAATCCAAAGGTTGCGATTGATTACAATGGGTTATTTAACCATATTGTGAAGAAATACAACAAGCAACATGATACAGCCTTACCACATATCACACCGCATACATTACGCCATACATTCTGTGCGAAACTGGCACAACGGAACATGAACCCGAAAGATTTACAGTATTTCATGGGACATTCGAGTATCGGTATCACAACAAACTGGTGCGCTCATTCGTCTATTGACAGTGCCAAGACAGAGGTTAAGCGTCTGATTGCATAAAAGTATTTACCACGATATTTACCACGTTTGATGGGAAAAATATAAGAAGATAAACCTATAAACATGAGTATTGATATAAAGTAAAATGCCCGAATAGCTTATAAAATAAGGCTATTCGGACATATAAGAAGATTAAAAAGATAATCAAAAATCTATATATAATTTTTTATAAATTTATTTTCCAAAATATCTATTTAATAATCCTAAGAATGCTTTACCATGTCTAGCTTCATCTTTACACATTTCATGTACTGTATCATGTATAGCATCTAATCCTAATTCTTTAGCTTTTTTAGCTAATTTTAATTTTCCATCAGTTGCACCATATTCAGCATCAACTCTAACTCTTAAGTTTTCTTTTGTATCTGCAACTACAACTTCTCCAAGAAGTTCTGCAAATTTAGCAGCATGTTCTGCTTCTTCAAAAGCTATTCTCTTATAAGCTTCTCCAACTTCTGGATATCCTTCTCTATCAGCTTGTCTACTCATTGCTAAATACATTCCTACTTCTGTACACTCTCCAACAAAATTAGCTCTTAATCCTTCGATTACTTCTTCATCTACACCTTGAGCTACTCCTATTCTGTGCTCATCAGCCCAATTCTTTTCGCCTTTCATTTCTTCAAACTTGTCAGCTCCAACTTTACATACTGGACATTGTGCTGGTGCAGCATCCCCTTCATGTATATATCCACATACTGTACAAACAAATTTTTTCATAATTAATTTCCTCCTAATATTTTATATATCAAATTAAATTTTTTATTTTCTAAGTTAGTCTATATATACCCGCGTCATATACCTTTAAACAATTTTTTTTAAATTTTTTTATTAATTTTTAATTTCGATTTGTTAACAGTATATTTCTGTGATAATGACCTTTTAGTTTTATTAGTTCTTTATGGTTTCCAGACTCTACAATTCGCCCATTTTCTAAAACTATTATATTGTCACAATTTGATATAGTACTTAGTCTATGAGCTATAATTATACTAGTCTTTCCATAAGTTATATTATTTATTGCATCTTGAATCTTAGCTTCAGTTGCTATATCTATATTACTTGTAGCTTCATCTAAAATAAGTATTGGTGCATTTTTTAATACCGCCCTAGCAATACTAATTAGTTGTTTTTGCCCCTCACTTAAATCCTCACCCCTATCCGATAAAACAGTCTCATATCCTTCACGCATCTTAATTATAAACTTGTGTAAATTTGCTATTTTACTAGCAGATATAACCTGTTCATCAGTTGCTGTTAGATTTCCATATCTTATATTTTCCATAACAGTGTCATTAAATATATAACTTTCTTGTGGAACTACTCCAAAATAATTTCTTAAACAATTCCTATCAACTGAATATATATCATTCCCATCTAAAAATATCTTCCCTTTTTCTACTTGATAGAAATTTGTAATCAGATTTATAATTGTCGTTTTTCCACTACCAGTTTCTCCTATTATGGCATTTGATGTTCCAGCCTTGATTTTTAAGTTTATATCACTTAAAATATTCTTTTTTGAGTCATAAGAAAAACTTACATCTTTAAATTCAATATCTCCATTTATAAAAGATTTTTTTAAATTACTATTTTTATTGTTGTAAATATCACTTTTAGTGCTACTATTTATTTGTGCTTCTTCTTGCTCATCCATAATTTCAAAGACTCTTTCACATCCTGCTACAGCTGAAAGCAGTGTATTAAATAAGTTAGCTAATTCATTTAAAGGTCTTGTAAATTGTCTTACATAACTTAAAAAACTTGCTATAACTCCTATAGTTATAACGTCTTTAGACGCAAGTACTCCACCTATAATACATATAATTGCAAACCCTATGTTACTAATTACGTTCATAATAGGCATTAAAAGAGATGTATAAATCTGTGATTTAAGTGAAATACTCAAAAGCCTATCATTGACTTCTTTGAAGTCACTTACAGATTTTTTCTCATAATTAAAAGCTTTTACTACATTTATATTTGATATCATTTCCTCAATATGAGAATTTAGCTTTCCTAGCTCCACTTGTTGTTGCTTAAAAAAAACTCTAGTCCTCTTTGCAATAAAATTACTCAGAAGCATTACTACTGGTATTAATACAATACTGCAAAAAGTTAAAATAGGACTTAATATAAACATCATAATGAAAGTTAGCAATATGTTTAAAATTCCTGTAATTAATTGTACTAATGAAGTTGAAATACCTGTACTAATATTATCAACATCATTTGTTACTCTACTCATAATATCTCCAGTGGGACTCTTATCAAAGAAAGTTATTGGTAAATTCCTAAATTTTAGAAATAAATTACTTCTCATATCTCTAACTATACTTTGAGATAATCTAGCTGTAAATACCCCCTTGGACAGCTTAACTAAAAATTCAATTATATAAAATAAAAGTAAAATAAGTATTCCTTTTAAGAAAACAGACTTTGAATATATATCAATATTTATTATGTCAACTACTTTTCCAAGAGTATATGGTATTATAGTTGATATAATTGAATCAATTATTACTAGTAAAAAAATCAATCTAGTAATTTTTTTATCTTTTTTAAAGTACATAAAAACTCTTTTAAATGTTTTTTTAAAATCTTTAGGCTTTGCTTTTTTCTTTAGTCTACTCACCTTTTGATTTCCAGTACTCAAATTCAATACACTTCCTCCTTAATTTACATCTTCATTTACTAGATTTTGCAACTCAAAAATCTTTTTATAAGTTGGAGAACTAACCAGTAAATCTTCATGTGCAGCAAATCCAACCACCTCTCCCTCATCTAAAACTAAAATCTTATCACAGTCAATTATAGAACTAATTTTTTGTGAAATAGTTATAATAGTACATTTCTTGTTTTCATTTTCTCTTAAATTATTTATATAATCTTTTATATTTTTCCTTATAACTGTTTCTGTATTGATGTCCATCGCACTAAAACAATCGTCAAGAATTAATATTTGTGGTTTTTTTGCTATAGCTCTAGCTATTGTAACTCTTTGTCTTTGTCCTCCTGATAGGTTTTTACCCCTTTGAAACAAAACTTCATCATAAGAATCTTCAAGCTTTGTTATAAATTGATTTGCATTTGCTATTTCGCATGCTTTTACAACATCTTCCTCACTTATATCTTTATTTCCCATAATTATATTTTCTGATATACTCTTTCCAAACACACTGCTATTTTGAAAAACTACACCTATTTTTTCTCTTAAACTTTCTTTAGATATACTATATATGCTATGCTCTCCTATCTTAATATCTCCTTTATCAACCATATATAATTTTTGGATTAAATTGATTAAAGAAGTCTTTCCTGAACCAGTTTGGCCAATCACGCCAATATTTTGCCCTTCTTTTATTTTAAAAGATATGTCTTTTAATATCTTCTCATCTATATTTTTATTATACGAAAAGTCTACATTTTCAAAAATTATATCACCATTTATAAATTCTAATTCTCTTTCTTTACCATCTAAATCAGTATTTTTGATAATCACTTCTTCATTCTCATCAAGCAAGACTTCACTTATTCTTTCATAAGAAGCTTTTGCTCTCACAAAAACATTAAAAACATGTGAAATCATTATAAGTGATGTTAATATTCTAGTCATGTAGTTTACATAGGCAACTATAATTCCAATTTTAATTTCTCCAGAATAAATTAAATATCTCCCAATCAGCAATATTATTATTATAGCAATATTAATAATTATTGTAATTGTTGGTCTAAAAAATGACATCATTGTTGTAGCTTTTCTACTATTTTGAAAAAGTTCATTATTTAATTCTTCAAAACGTTTATTCTCATAATCATACCTACAAAATAATTTAACTACCTTTATTCCACCTAAAAACTGTCTCAATTTTGAGTTTATTTTATCTGTACTTTCTTGTACTTTTTTAAATAACTTATATCCAATCTTCATATTAAACAATATTATAATAAATATAATTGAAACTGCAATTAAAATAATTATTGACATTTTTAAATTTAATTTTATTGCTATAATTAAACTTCCTATACACATAATTGGTGATTTTATAAAAACTCTCATCATTCCATGAACAAATAATTGTATCTGATTAATATCATTAGTAATTCTTGTTATTAGTGAGGCTCTACCAAACTTATCTACTTGCTTCAACGAATATGTATTTATCTTTTCAAATACATCCTGTCTTAAATCATAAGAAAAACACTGAGAAACTCTTGCTGAGATTATACTCCTTATTATTGAAAATACTGCTCCTAAAAAAGTTATACCTATCATTAAAGCTCCTGTTGATAATATGTAGTCTAAGTCCTTATTTGAAACCCCTATATCAATTATTTTAGCCATTATAGTTGGTTGTGCCAAATCACAAAAAGCTTCCAATGTTAAGAAAAATATTGCTGTTAAAAACAAGACTATATATTTTTTTATATATTTTTTAAAATACCTCATTCAATCATCCCTTCATAGCATTTTCTCACTATTAAAAGTATATCACAATCAATAATTTAATTGATTATATCAATTATAAATATTTGATTTATTCTTAATTTTTATACTATATATTTTATAAATTATTTGTTTTTATTTCCCATATTTTTATATATTTATAGCATACTATTATATATAATATATATGTATTAAAATTAAGACAAAACTTTAACTTTACTATTTGTGTAAAAAGTAATATAATTTAAAATTGATTATAAATCTAACTTTTTTATCTATTAAAATATTCAGGAGGTGAGACATTTGAAAAAAACAAATGCTTTAAAAGAAGTTTTAAACTGGAATAATATGAAAAATTTAAGACCTTCAAAGGGTTTAAAAAATATATTAGAAATTTTTAAAAGCGACCTAAAAGATATACGTGGAAATTATGCAGTACTTATAATAGTTGTAGGACTTGCTTTTTTACCATCTTTATATGCTTGGTTTAATATAAAAGCATCTTGGGACCCATATGGGAGTACTGCTAATATGCTTGTAGCAGTAACAAATGAAGATAAAGGTAATGAGATAGCAGGACAGAAAATTAATATCGGAGACCAGTTAATTGAACAACTTAAAGATAATAAAAGTTTAGGTTGGCAGTTTGTAGATGAGAAAACGGCTCTTGAAGGTGTTAAAAAAGGTACTTATTATGCATCACTTAAGATTCCAAAAAATTTCACAAAAGATTTAACTTCCCTAATTACAGATGATGTTAAAAAGGGTGAGCTTATCTATACAGTAAATGAAAAGATAAATGCAGTTGCACCAAAGATTACTGACAAAGGAGCTTCTGCAATACAGTTACAAGTTAATCAAACAATAATAAAGACAGTGAGTGAAATAGTTCTTGGGGTATCAAATGGAGTTGGTGCAGGAATTGAACATGGGCTTCCAAAACTAACAAAGGTTGAAAGTTCTCTTATCGACCTTCAAAAAAGATTTGACCATATAAATAAGACTGTCGATTTAGCTGCTGATGCTACTTCAAAGCTATCAGGTACAGTTAAAGATATTAAAGCTGATTTACCTACAATTAAAAAGACTTTAAACGATACAAAATTATTATCAAGTGATGTAAAAAAATTCTTAGAGGATACAAATAACAATGTAGATGAACTTTCTCCTCTTATAAAGTCTGATTTAAATTTAATGGTTGACCTTTCATCCTCTGCATCTTCTCTTACATTAAATTTAATTGATGCAGTGAACAGTGGAAGTGAAGATGTACCTAAATTGATAGACAATTTATCAGAAAAACTTTCTAACTTACAATCTTTAAATGATACTTTAGAAGATTTTTTAACTAAATTGAATCAGCTTACATCAAACAATAGACTGGATGATGTAATAAATAGCCTTGAAGATTCCAGCAATAAAATAGATTCTTCTATATCAACATTAAATGATATTAAAGATAAAGTTATATCTGGGCAACAGCCATCTATAAGTGCCTTAAATAACGTTTTAAGCTTATCAAATGGTATAGGAAGAATTAATTTAAATATTTTAAATAATTTTGACTCAAAAATATCAAAACCTATAAACAGTATATTTGAAAAAAGCATAAATGTAGCAAATGATATAATTACTGTTTTAGATAAAGCAGAAGCAAAACTTCCAAAGGTTGAAGAGATTCTTACTACTTCTTTAAGTCTTTCAGGAAATGCACAAGAAAGTATATCATTAATAAGAGAAAAACTTCCTTTGGCAAAAGGAATGTTAGATGACTTAGTTGATACTTTAAGTAAAATTAGCAATGGTGAGGATATGAAAAAGCTAGTTAACTTACTTGAAAGTGATATATTGACAAAATCAAACTTTTTAAAGGAACCTGTTGAAGTAAAGACAGAAAAATTATATCCAATTGCCAACTATGGTTCTGCAATGACACCATTTTATAGTGTTCTTTCTACATGGGTAGGTATATTACTGCTTTCAGCATTATTATCTACATCTGTACATGGAAACTATAAGCCTTATGAGATTTATTTTGGAAGAGGACTTACTTTTTTAAGTATAGCTCTCGTTCAAGGATTTATAATTGGAACTGGAGATATATTATTATTAGGAGTAACAGCAGAGCATCCAATTTTACTAATAATTCTACTCATGTTTACTAGTATGGTGTTTAATTTTATAGTTTACTCTTTGGTGTCTGTATTTGGAAATATAGGAAAGGCAATTGCAATAGTACTACTAGTCGTACAAATTGGCTCTTCTGGTGGTACATTCCCTATACAAGTTACACCTACATTCTTCCAAAGAATAAATCCTATAATGCCATTTACTTACGCAATAGGTGCCACAAGGGAAGCTGTTGGTGGTATATATCCTCCAAATTTAATTAAAGATATATTAGTATTACTATTATTTATGATTTTGTTCATCTGCTTAAATGTACTTCTAAAAGGTCCTATAAATAGAGTTATAAAACCATTTAACAAAAAATTTGGTGATAGTAATTTAACTGGACATTAGACACTTTATTATATCTTTAAAAATCCTATAAAAATAATCTATAGTTTAAGTTTATATTAAAGGTAGTAGCTTCTCAGTTACTACCTTTTTCTAGTTTCTAGTTAATAAGCTATCCCTCATAATTACTTATAAATGACTGATATTCATTCATTGACTTTCAAAATGCCATATGCTATTATGTACTTGAAATCAGAAGGAGGATGCTATATGCCACGTATTACTAAAGAACCTAATGAGCGTAGACAAGAAATTTTAGATACTGCAATGAAGTTATTTTATGAAAATGGATATGAAAAAACTTCTATTACTGATATTGCAAAATATATGAATGTTGCACAAGGTTTGTGTTATCGTTATTTTCCATCAAAAGAAATCTTATTTGATAGTGCTATAGACCAGTATGCACAAACTTTAGTAGATAAAATGCTACCTACACTAAACAATAAAAATAAAACATTGAAACAAATAATTGAAGAAGCACCAACATTTATTGATATAGAAACTGATGATAATCTTTATTACAAAGTATGTCATGGAGAACAAAACAAAAAAATTCACGACCAGTTATCTTTGAGAGTCTGCGAGAAGCTTGTGCCAATTGTAAAAAAACAAATTGAACTAGCTAATTCTCGAGGAGAAATTAATATTCCTGATTCCGATACAACAGCATACTTTTGTGTATATGGTCAACAAGGTATATTACTACGTAATGACATTTCTAATGATGAAAAGATAGAAAGAATTCGTTCTTTCCTAACTCATCTTATGAATGTTTAAATATATATCTGCTCAACAATCAGAGATACATATATTTTACAAACATAATTTAGCATTACATTCTATCTTTCACTTCTATTCTAAAGATATACAGATTGACACTTTTTATATCACTCTGTATATCTTTAGATGAACTTGCAGTTACATTAATCCTTTGTAGTTCTCTCCCTCTAAAAAATAAATATCACTTTTACAGATATTCTAGCTTTATTTTCTTTATAATTTATAAAAGCATATCATAGAAATTTAATATTAAATTACTTCACCTAACACAACCTAAGCATTTAATTCATATAATCAGTTATTCCAGATTTTAAGTTATACAAATTCTTAAAACCTTCTTCAGCTAACAAATTACATGCAGTAACACTTCTATGGCCACTTCTACAATAAACTATTACCTTTTTATCCTTATAGTCATAAATTTCATCTATACTATTAATTAACTCTTGTAAAGATATGTTTATCGCATTTTCTATTTTACTTTCATTAAATTCATCTTTAGTTCTTACATCTAACAATAAAATATCTTTTTCATTTTTCATCATTTCCTCAAGTTGATTTTTATTTATAGTCTTGTACATAATTTAAGATTCCTCCATTTTATTTATATATTACTTATACCCTTTATTTTTTATCAGATAACAAAATATTATATTTTTATTTTTCTCATATATATAAAATGTATACTTATCATAAATACACTTTTCTCAAACAATAATCTGTTGATTAAAACAATTAAGAATGTTATGCTAATTATAATTATTAAAAGGGAAAAGAGGTAATTTAATATGTTTAAGCAAAGATTATGTAAGTTATTATCTAGCACATTAGTACTTAGTATGCTATTTACAGCTACTCCAAATATTACTTTTGCTGATAATGATACACAAAATAGTTCCAATAAGTATCAAAGCTCTGATATAGAGTTAAATGATTATAGTAAAGGTTCGGAGTCTTACACAAAAACTAGAGCTCTTGCTAAAGAAAAAATTCAAACTTTATTATCTAAATACGGCGCTGTAAGTGCTCAATATGCTTTAATTGATAATGGTAAAATTGAGATTTCTGGAAATGGTGGAGTATACAGCAAACAAGATAATAAAAATTTAACTAAGGATAATATGTACAATATTGCATCTATCAGTAAAGTATTTACTACAACAGCTGTTATGAAGTTGGTTGAAGAGGGAAAATTAAATTTAGACACTCCTGTAGTAAATTATATACCTGAATTTAAAATGGCTGATGATAGATACAAAGAAATCACTCCAAGAATGTTATTAAATCACTCATCAGGGTTAATGGGAAGTAGTTTAAAAAATGCCCTTTTATTAGGAGACAATGATTCTTATGGCCATGATAGTTTCTTAGAAGAATTAAAGAAACAAAGATTAAAAGCTAAGCCAGGAGCTTTTTCTGTTTATTGTAATGATGGATTTACTTTAGCTGAAATTTTAGTAGAAAGAGTATCTGGTATGTCATTTACTAATTTTCTTGATAAATACATAAATAATCCGCTTAACTTACAAAATACAAAAACTCCAGAAAATAGTTTTGACAGTTCAAGACTTGCAAAAGCCTATGTACCTTATTGGGAAGATGCAGTTCCACAAGATAACTTTAATACTATAGGTATGGGTGGTTTATATTCAAGTGCAGAAAACTTATGTACATTTGCACAAACATTTATGAAAAAATCAAATGGGATTCTTTCTCCTACTTCAGTAAAAGCTATGGAAAATAAAGAATATTTAAATGGTCTATGGCCTGAAGGAGAAGACTCTATACTTGGATATGGTTTAGGATGGGATTGTGTCAACACTTATCCATTTAATCAATATAATCTAAAAGCACTTACAAAAGGTGGGGATTCCTTATTATTCCATAGTAATCTTACAGTGCTTCCAGATGAAAATATGGCAGTTGCAGTTGTTTCTTCTGGTGGAAGTAGTCAACTTAACGAAGTAATTGGGCAAGAAATTTTACTATCTGCATTAAAAGAGAAAGGTAAAATTAAGGAAATAAAACCTGATAAAACATTTAGTAAGCCACAACAAGTCAAAATGCCAAGTTATTTAAAAGAAAATAGTGGACTTTATGCTTCTTCAAATATGCTAAAAGTTGATGTTAATGATAATGGTACTCTAACAGTATCTTCTCCTTACATAGAAAATGGACCTGAAGATAAATATGTATACATAGGTCAAGATAGATTTGTATCTGAAAAAGGTAATAGTTGCCTAAAATTTGTAAAAGAAAAAAATAATATCACATATTTAAATATGAGCTCTTATGATGATGTTCCTGGATTAGGTCAGACAGCAAGTTTATACTATGTAGCTCAAAAGGTAGATAGCAATAATATATCAAATAGTGTCAAAGAAGCATGGGAAAAAAGAGGTGAAAAAGGTTACTATCTAGTAGATGAAAAATATACTTCTCAACACTATATGTTTGGTTCTGTTAAAGCAATTCTTGGTATTTCTGATAAAACTCCAGGTTTTTTAGCTAATACTAAAATAGTAGATGAGAATAATTCAAATGCTTTTATAGAAATCCCTGGTGTAATGGGTCGTGACTTGAGTGATATTAAACTGTATAAAGAAAATGGTACAGAATACTTAAAATTCGCAACACAAACATATGTAAGTGAAGATTCCCTAACTAGTTTATCATCAGAAAAATCTTCCACATATCAACTAGATTCAAATGGCTATGCAAAATGGTACAAAATTGGTGATGATATAGCAAACAAAAAAATAGAAGTTAATCTTCCTCAAAATTCATCTTTTGCAGTTTATGATGATAAAGGAACTCCTGTAAACTACTCTTTAGTAACAAAGAATAATAGAGTTAGATTGCCAAAAGGAGGAGTAATAGTTTTCTTAGGAAGTCCAAATGCTAGATTTGAAGTTACATACCAAGATGAAGTAAATGCAAATGCACTAACAGGAACTGATAGATATGAAACTTCTATCAAAATAAGCCAAGCAGGTTGGGAAAATGCTGAAAACGCCGTTTTAATAAATGACTCTGCAATTGCAGATGCTTTGGCTGCAACACCATTCGCATATAAAAAAGATGCTCCTATCTTGTTGACTGGAAGCTCTCAAATAAATGAAAAGACTTTAGCTGAATTAAAGAGATTAAAAGTTAAAAATGTATATGTAATTGGTGGTGAAGCTTCTGTAAACGAAAAATCTTTAGATACTATAAAGTCAGACAATATCTCTGTATCTAGAATTTCAGGAAATGATAGATATGAGACTTCTCTGAATCTTGCTAAAGAATTAAAAGGAATTAGTAATGTATCAAAAATATCAGTAGTTAATGGTGAAAAAGGATTAGCAGATGCAGTAAGTATTGGTGCAGCATCAGCTCAAAATGATATGCCTATAATACTTACTAATGAAAATAGTAATATAACTGAAATAAATAATTTATTCAAAGATAAAAAAATAGATAAGTCTTATATAATTGGTGGAGAATACACAGTTTCTAAAAATATAGAAAGTAAACTTAAAAATCCACAAAGAATATCAGGTAGCACTAGAAATGAAACAAATGCAAAAGTAATAAAAGAGTTTTACAAAGATTCTACTATAAGCAATCTATATGTTGCTAAAAATGGAATCAATAAACAAGATGATTTAATAGACGGTTTATCTGTTGGGGTTTTAGCTGGAAAAACTAAATCGCCTGTAATACTAGTAGGAAATTTACTAGACTATAGTCAAAAAGAACTATTTAAAACTATGAGATTTAAATCAGTAACACAAATCGGTGGAAATGGAAATGAAAATTCATTTAAACAAATTAAAGAAATAGCTTAACATTTTGAAATGGGCTATATTCAAATAAAATTATTTGAATATAGCCCGTTTTTATTTCAATTATAAAATGTATATCTATAAAAATAAAGCTTAAATATTTCATTCTTTTTACTACTGATAATATACCTCATGATAAGTTTCTTTAGTCATAGATAAGTCAAAATACTTTGAGTATTTTTAAATTAATCTTTATTTATCATTCATACTTAGTAATTTATCTAAGTATACTGACTTTAATTGCTTACTAGCCAAAACTTTTTTAGCTGGTTCAAGTTTTAATATGGCTGATAGTATCGCTCCCATAGCTCTGTGACTAGCTAAGGCATTATTATCAAAAATTAAATTTTGTAATTGCCCTTTCTCGATTGCCATGAGAACTGCTCTATGTACTGAATTTGCAGGAGTTATTATTTTTTCATTTCTCTTTAATAGCATAATACTATTTTTGTGACAATTTCTAACACAAACTCCACAACCTAGACATCTATCCTCATCAATTTTTATATATTCTTTATCATTTTCTTTTACTTTACTTATTGCATCTATTGGACATGCAGTTATACATTTACCACACTTTACACAGCTTTCATGGTTTATATTTGGTATAAAACTAGTTGTTTGCACTGGATGAAGATTTCCAAATCTTTTTGCTGCTACTAATGCCTCACAACAGCAACCACAACAATTACATATAAATGTAACTCCTTTTCGAACATTTTCTCCACATTGAACTAAATTATGTTCATATGCTTGATGAAGTAATTCCTTACATTCTACTTTATCTACACGTCTTGCAAATTTATTGTTTATTAAAGAATTAGCTACATTGTCAAATGTCATACATATATCCATAGGAGCATCACAGGCTTTTCCAACATGTTGCATTCTATGTCTACAATAACACATACTTATACCTATCTGAGTCGATTCATCAATTATATGAGTGGCTCTTTCATAATCTAAAATACTTACTTCATTATCATTAGTCAATACTTCTTCTTGAACATAAACTCTTCCAAGTTTTGTTTCTGTTGAATAAAATAAATCTTTAATAAAGTCTTCTTCTACATTCATATACTGATAGTAAAGTTCTGATAAAAGTTTTTGGTCTATATCATGTCTTGTTCTCATCATGGCAAATTCAAAAAAACCAGCCATTGGAGGAGGCATTATATATTTTTTACCTTTTTTATCTTCTATATCTAGTATTAGTGCCCTGCTAGCTAACTTATCTAGCACCCTATATGCTTCACTTTCACTTATACTCCAAATTTTAGCTGCTGTTTTTACTCTAAAAGGCTTTATTGGAAGTTGTGCCACTAATTTTGCCTCTTGCTCTGTAAAAAGTACATTTAATATTTTGTATAATGTATCGGATGGTGGAGCACCCTGTGGAAATTTATTTATTCTCTCTTCTAAGCTTTTATACATGTTTTTAGCAGTTATATGAGAAATAGTAATCACCTTCTTTTTCTTTTGTTTTCCAATAGAATCAAATATCTTTCCTTATTATCTAAACTCCTACTTTATATAATACCAATTCTTTCTAAATAGTTAAATACCTCTAGCAATTTATTTATTAGATTTCTTATATAAATAAAAACCGTTTAATCAGCATAATTATAGTTTATACCAATTAAACGGTTTTAATAATAATTTATATATCTATAAATTATTTTTATAGTATTTTATATACTTTCTTTTCTTATATTATCTATTATATTCTCCTTATTTAATTTATTCATAGGTATATATGCTGCTATAAAGGTTATTATAAAAACACTCACTATACATATGACAATTGCTGTCCATGGTATAACTGTAGAAAATTCAATTACACCTGAAACTAATTTATTCATAATTAATATCATCCCAATACCAATTGGTACGCCAAACAATAAAGATAAAATACCATAGATAAAACTTTCTAAGTATATCATTTTTCTAAAGCCTACAGGAGTAACACCTATTGATTGTATTATCGCTAGTTCTCTTTTTCTTAGATTTATACTTGTACTTACTGTATTTAGTATATTTGTAACACTTACTAGAGATATCACTACTATAAACCCATATACAAAAACTTTAATAGCTTTTAAATTTTGCTTTGCACTTTTGTCACTTGTATTTTCATCATGGAAATTGACATTATTTTTCTTAGCCAAAGACTCTACACTCTTCCTAGTCTGAGCACTCCCCCCTGAGTCAATAAAGACAATACCTTTCTCTAACTTTAAATCCATATTTTCAGCAACCTCATCATAAGTTATAAATTGCAACCCCATATTTTGATAACCCATTCCTAGACGTTCTTCATCTGTTATACCAAGAATTTTTATGTTTACTTTTTTCTTTGAATCATTTTCGCCAGTATATTCACAAATTACAGTATCTCCAACTTTGTAATTAGTTAGCTCTACTACTCCTTTCTTACCCTTTGATTCAAAGTAACTTTTTCTAACAAATATCACTCCATTTTCTTTAATCGCTCTTTCTTTGTCAAAAGAGCCTTTTATTAAGTTTTTTGTTTTATTTTGTATCGCAGTTTCTCCAGGAAAAATTAATTCGTTGTTGTTAAACTCATATTCATAACTATCTCCAACCTTACGTTGTTGATAATAATCCTTAATTAGATTTTCTTTAGATTTATTTATTTTATCCTTATCTACTCCTATAGAAATATACTCTCCTACAGCTACTTCAAAGTTTTTTATTCCAGATATATTTTTTAGTTTATTTATAGTATCATCCATAGACTTGGATATTTGTCTTGAACTTAAATATAAATCGTAGTTTCTTTGAGAATTTCTGATTTCTTCACCTTTTAAGAAATTCGCCATAAATCCGCTAAAAGATATAAATATTACTATACTTACTATTAAAGAAAAAAGTGTCACAATAAATTTCTTTCTATTTCTTCTTACACTTTTATATGCAAGTACACCTTCTGTTCCAAAAACTAATCTAATAAGTTTCGAATTTTTAACCTTACCTACTTTGTAATCTCCACTGCTCCTTATTACACTAAGAGGAGAAATATTAGAAGCTGTTATTGCAGGTAGGAGAATTGATATGAAAATTGTAAGCAAAACAATTATTATACTGATAATTATTATTAATGGATTATATACTATTTGTAAACCCATCTGTGATACAACTGATTCCGTAAGATATTTATTTATAGCTTTAAATACTAAATCTATAGCTACTGTTCCAGACAATAGACCTATTGGTATACCAATACAGCTAATTATAATACCTTCAATAAAAACTAATCTTTTAATTTGGTTAGTTGTAGCTCCTATAGAATTTAATATTCCAAACTGCTTTTTTCGTTCAGTTATAGAAATACTAAAAGAATTATATACTGTAGCAATTGTACATATAATTACTAAAATAGTTACCATAGTAATTATAGCTTTTATAGAACTATTTATATTTGCATACTTACTAGCTCCTTGTAATCTCAATAAATGTTCATTGTATTTTATCATTTCAGAGTTTGATGCTTTATCTTTATTTGTATATATATTATTACTTATTTTTCTTGTTATTTCATATATATCTTTAGGATTTTTTGCTGTTATTGATATATTCACTGTCTCTTTCTTATTATCTATAGGATTAAAGTAAGTTAAACCAGTAGCAATTTGGTCAGTGAGTTCAAATCCTGGTCTTTTAATTATACCTACAATTTTAAACGTCTTTTCTTTTTCATTTGCAATATAATCTCCTTCATGAAATACACTCATATCATCAATTTTTTTGTTATTTCTATCAAGCACGTCACCTACTTTTAAGGTTATATTATCTCCTATTTTTAGCTTTTTCTCCATAAGATTAACTATATTTTCACTTAAAATAATTTCTCCACCTTTAGCTGGGAATCTACCTTCTTTTATAGAAACTCTATATCCTTCCATAGCATTTTTATCATATTGTTTAATGCTTAATATACCGTTTACAGTATCTTCTATTCTAGAGTATCCAAGTTGATTAGTAAGTGCATAACTTTTTATCTCAGCTGATTTTGTTACATAGTCTATATTTTTTTTGTTTACATTGTAGAATTTAGCATGATAACTTCCATCATTTTTTATGGTCTCTCTTATTTGATAATCCATAAAACTTTCAAATATGTTACCTATACCACAAATTAATGCAGTTGAAAGTATTATTCCAATTATAGTCACAATAGTTCGTCTTTTATTTTGTTTTAGGTATCTAAAAGTTAGGGATGTATATAGATTCATTTACATCACCTCATCACTTTTTATAATTCCATCTTCTATGCCTATAATTCTATCCGCCTGAAGTGCTATGTTTTTGTCATGAGTTATCATTATTAATGTCTGATTGTATTTTTTTACTGATACTTTTAATAGTTCTAGTATTTCTTTTGAGTTTTTGCTATCTAGATTACCTGTTGGCTCATCTGCTAATACTATAGATGGTCTATTAATTAAAGCACGCCCTATAGATGTTCTTTGTTGCTGACCTCCTGATAATTGATTAGGAAGATGATTTTCTCTGTCGCTTAGACCCAATGTTTTCATTAAATCATTCAAGTATTCTTTATCAATCTTTCTATTATCGAGCTCTGCTGGAAGTAATATATTTTCTTTGACATTTAAAACAGGAATCAAATTATAGAATTGATATATAAGACCTATATTTCTTCTTCTAAAGATTGCCAAATCCTTAGTTTTTAGATTATATATATCTACATCATTTATATAAACATTACCACTAGTAGGTCTATCAACACCTCCCAATAAGTGTAATAATGTACTCTTTCCGCTTCCACTTGGCCCTGTTATTGCTATAAACTCACCTTTTTCGATAGACAAGCTTACATTTTTTATTGCATCGACTTTTGTTTCATTTTTACCATAGCTTTTGGTTAGATTTTCTACTCTTAAAATTTCCATAACAACCTCCAATATTTATCTTCTATACTTCATATATTAGACTCAAGCTATTACTATAAAGTGAATTAAATATTACAGATTAGTCACTATTATCACCATATATCTTATGAAATACTATATGAAATTCCGTTCCTTTACCTTTTTCACTATTTACATAAATATCTCCATTTTGGCTTTCTATTATGGATTTTGCCATTGCAAGCCCTATGCCTACACTATCCTTTTTTGAACTACTTTTCCCTCTATAGAAACGTTTAAAAATATGTTGTATATCTTTTTTATCTATTCCTTCACCATCGTCTTTTATTATTAACTCTGAAAATAATGGATTTTCTTTGTAAATTATAATTATATTTCCAAAATCAGGAGTATGTTCTATACAGTTTTTTATTATATTTACTAAAGCCTCTACTGACCAATCAATATCACCAACATAAGATACATCACCATTTCCTTCTATACTTAACTTTTGTTTTTTAATCTCCATAGGTATTTTCATTGGTTGCATTGCTCTATGTATAAGCTCACTAAATTTTATTTTTTCTTTCTTAAACTTTATAACTTTAGCTTCTACTTTTGATAATTTAAGCATACTTTTAATCAACCAGTCCATACGATTTAGTTGATTTTTTATCTTGTCTAAAAAGTCTATTTTTACCTCATATGGTACATCATTATATAATAAATCGCTTAGTATAATTAAGGAAGTCATAGGAGTTTTCAACTGATGTGATATATCTGAAATTGTATTATTTAAAAATATTTTTTCTGATTTTAAAAGTTCAACTTTTTCATTGAGAATTGTTGTCATCTTCAATAACTCTGTTTTTAAAAGACCTATCTGTCCTTCTTGATTTCTATTTTTCATATCAAATTCTTTTCCCTCGGAACTGTAGTAAACATACTTAGTCATATCTGATAAGTCATTATACATAGCTCTAAAATATTTAAGTATCAACATAAATATCAACATAAAAATTATGCAAACTAAGATTATATTTATTTTTATAGTGTTTGAAAGTAATTTAGAAGTAAGAGGCTCAGAATTTATTTTAATAGTTTTGTCATAGTTATACTTACTTAATATTTTCTCACCAAATTCTACATTTTGCATGGACTTTCCTTGTGTTATTATATCTACGATATCACTTTCTAGTTTGGGATACTTGTTAACTAAGGTTCCTATTATCGCTTGATTATTTTTTACAATCATATTTTTAGTTGTATTTATATTGATTATGCTAAATCCAATTGATATAAGAATTACCATCAGCATTAAAATAATGTATCTATTAAAAAATTTCTTTACTTCAGGATTATATAGAAACATTATTTTCACTTCCTATCCATTTATAACCTAGTCCTCTTACAGTTTCTATGTAAATTGGTTTACATAAATCATCTCCTATTTTTTCTCTAAGTCTTTTTATATAAACAGTTAAAGTATTATCGCTAACAAAATCATAAGTTACATCCCAAAGCTTTTCTAATATTTGAGTTCTACTCAAAACTGTATTTTTATTCTGTATAAGAATTAAAAGAAGCTTATATTCAACAGATGTCAGAAATATTTCTTTGTCATTTTTATATACTCTAGCTTCTAATGTATATATGTTTAAATCTCTAAATTTAAGTATCTTCTTATTTTCTTCTATAGCGTCACCTTTTCTTCTTAAAACAGCTTTTATCCTCGATATTAATTCTCTAATTCTAAAAGGTTTTGTTATATAATCATCTCCACCTATATCAAGCCCCATTACAATATTTACTTCTTCATCACAAGCAGTTAAAAATATTATAGGAATCTGAGAAAACTTTCTTATATACTCACAAAATTCATATCCTGTTCCATCTGGTAACATTACATCCAGTAGTACCATACTATATTCATTAGAAGATATCATTTCTCTTCCACTCGATAAATCCTTTGATATATCTACACTAAATCCCTCTTGCTCTAATGCATACTTTATTCCAAAAGAGATAGTGCTGTCATCCTCAACTATCAATAACTTTAACATAACTATTTCCCTTCTTCACATTTTAATTTTAAACTATTTACATATACAACTTTTATTATACACAATTGTTTTAAATACTAAAATATATTTAGAATTACAAAATAGTCACAAACAATTACTAACAAACATAAAAATAAAAATGCAAGTTGACACTTAACTATTTTAGAAATGATATTTTTTTTTCTCAAGTTAAGCTACAACTCACATTTTAGATATTTAATTTTATATAAACTGGTATTCTCCTCTTTTTCACTATTTAAAGCTTACTTTATTCTTCCTCATATTTTTTATATTCTTCTTCTTTATAGATATTATTTTTTTTGTCATCTTCATGTAAATCAATGTCTTTTTTATCATTTTTAACACTATTTACATAATGCATCATTTCTTCTTGAGAAACATGTGGACAATTTTCACAATTTATTCTTCTTGAATTAAATTCTCTTACTTTTTTTTTTAATTCTTCATATTCATAATCTTGTTTTTTATCACTACAATCACATTCATAACCAAATTCATCATATTTATAGTCATTGTATTGATTATTTCCATAATACTCTGTATCAATCATTTGAGACATTTGAGATTTAGACTTAATGTTTTTTATCATCCTATAAGTTGCATATGCACCCACTCCTGTAATCACGGCTCCTGCAAACATCATTGGCTTACTCATTCCATCATCTTTTTTATTCATTTGTCTTTTAATTAAATATGTTAACATATTTTTTCTCCTTTCTGATTTCTATTTATAGATAGTATCTGTATTATTTTGATAAAAATTATGTTATTTTTAAATTACAATTTTTACAAGTAATATATCTCATCTTGTAGAATATAAATTTATATTTTGTACTTGATAACGCTTTTTGTGTTATACTATATATATAACAAGTATTTTTATTTAAACGATATTATGGAGGTTTTTTATGATTTTAAATTTAGATTTTAATAGCGATAAGTCTATTTATGTACAAATTAAAGAAGAGATAACTAAAGCTATAGCTTCAGGAGAATTGAAAATAAATGAATCACTTCCATCTGTAAGAAGTATGGCTGAAAATATTGGTGTAAATCTACATACTGTAAATAAATCTTATAATGAACTAAAAGAAGAAGGATTTTTAAATATTGATAGAAGAAAAGGTGCAATCGTAGCTCAACTGCCAATAGAAACAGAAAACTCAACTCGCCAAAAAAATAGACTTGATTTAGAACTTTTAGTAGCAAAATCTTATTTATCAGGTATTAATAAAGAAGAGTTTTTGACATTAAGTAAAAATCTATTTGATAAGTATGAGGTGAAATACTATGAATAAGATTGAATGTCTATTTACAATATTTTCAGCCTTAATTTTGATGTATGCTACTTTTTATTTTATGCCACATCTTATTGGCAAAAATCATATTTATGGTGTTTCTATAAACCAAGAACATAGAGACTATCCTGATTTTATAACACTTGATAAAAAATTTAAAAAACTTTTATTTATAGGATTTATTGTAATTTTTATTTTAGTTTTAGCTCTAGTTTTTATGTTTGATAAAATAGAATTTTCTTATTCTATTAGTATTATAGGTTTTTTACTATATGAAAGTATATTATATATCTATATTCATAAAAAAGTTAAAATGACTAAATCAAAGTTTTGCACTGAATTAAGCCAGATAAGTGTAGATTCAAAATTGGTAATAGACATGGATTTTATAAATGAAAAAAATAAAATAATAAAAAAATTTAAGATATTGTATTTAATACCAGTATTACTTACTTTTGGAATAAGCATTTTTATATTGCTTAACTATAATCAATTGCCAGATTTAATTACTACACACTCTACTATAACAGGAAAACCTGATGGATTTATGGAAAAATCCTATCTTAGTGTGTTTAAATTAATAGGTCTTGAGTTTTGTATAATGGTTTTATTATATATAACATCTATTGGAGCTATAAAAGCAAGAATTAAAGTAGATACAAATAAAATTGAAGAAAGTAAAACTAAAAACATTAAATATCTAAATAAAATTGGTTATTTATTTTTTATATTGATGATTATGATGATAGTACAATTTTTTATTGTTTTTTTATCATTAAAAATAAATCCAAATTTATTAACTGTTATAAATATAATAATGCTTTTAGTTATAATTTATTTAATGGTAACATATATTAATTCTCCAAATTTAAAATTCAATTCCTCTTATACTCCAGATAACGATGAAAAGTACTGGATAGGAGGTATTATATATAATAATCCAAACGACCCATCATTTATGGTTGATAAAAGATTTGGCATAGGCTGGACTATAAATTTGGGAAATCCTATTGGAAAGATATTATATATTCTTATAGCTATATTTTTAATCTTTTCACTTTTTAGTGTTATAAAATCTCTTTTACTTTAAATACCATAAAAGGTATCTTACTTGTATTATTGGGTATTATATTTTGTAAGATAAGAAATATTTCATATTATCATTGAAATATAGTATTTATATATTACTAGGAATGGAGATTTGCATAATGTTGTCAAAAACTGAAATTAAATACTTTAATGATTGTGCTTCTGAGATACTTTCATCTGAAAAAGTACAACTTATGAGAACATTTCCTCATCATGGCAATGTTTCATGTCTTGAACATAGTTTATCAGTAGCATATTATAGTTATCTATTATGTAAAAAATTACATTTAAATGTTGATATTCAAAGCGTTATTAGAGGGGCTCTACTGCATGATTTTTTTCTTTATGACTGGCATTATAAAGGTGATAGAAAAGGATTACATGGTTTTACTCATCCTAAAGAAGCACTAAAAAACGCAAATTTATTCTTTCAAATAAATGAAAAAGAAACAGACATTATTTTAAAACATATGTGGCCACTTACTGCTAGACCTCCTAGATACAAAGAAGCATTAATTGTTTGTTTATTAGATAAGTTTTGTTGTCTGGTTGAGACTCTAAAGATACACTCACTACTATCTCCTTACCACATATAAAATAAGTCTTTGATATTGTTATAATTCAATTTAAAAAGAGGTATTAAGATTAAATTTAACTTAATACCTCTTTATTAATTTATTATTTATTTTTGTCATATGCTTATAAAACATAACCTTAGCCTTGATAACTTACTCTTCTTATAGACATACTTACAACTTTAAATAATAGCATACCAGCTATTAAGTTTATCAATATTGCTGGTGCCACTGCTACCATAAATAATGCTGTGAATGAACCTCCAGGAAGACCTACTATAGCTTGAGCAATTAGTAAAAATAGAGTTCCACTTATAACCGTTCCTACTGGGAATATTATTGTTGCTGCTATTAAATCTTGTTTTTTACTACTTAATCTTTTCATAAATGGTAATTTATAAATTATATACATTATCATGAACATTATATTTATTGTAATAGTCTTGTCAAATATATTTGGAATCTGACCACCTGGAAATTTAGTTGTTAGTGCTGCAAATATTCCTGTTACAATTCCTGCTACCAAACAAATCTTATAATCATCCTTATTTAATATCATTATTATAAACATCATTGCTAGTGATATATCTGGTTGCATTGGAAGTCCTATGGCAGGTGTAAGTTGATGTATTAATAATCCCATAGCTAAAAGTATCGCATTTAAAGTTAATTTTTTTGTATTTGTTTTCATTGTAATATTTCCCCCTAATTTGTTTAATATTTATTTCATTTTCGTGCCAATTTTCCATATCATTCTCTTTAGCTTTAGAAGTTCATAACATCTCTTTCACCACCTTTTACTTTAAATTATATATTTTCTTTATTAATAGTTTTTGCAAAATAAAAAACTCCGTCCTAAATCAATAGGACGGAGATTATCCGCGTTGCCACCTAAATTATATAAAAAATAAGCTTAAAACTTAATTCTTATACATCTCATTATAAGGTACTTACATACCCAATTCGCTGTAACGTGCGACTGACGATAAAGTCTACTCTCATAAAAATATGATTTCAATTTATTCCTCTAAGGTCCATTCACTATATTCCTTCTTGCTAAGATTCCACCATCCTCAGCTCTCTATGTTGAAGCTAAACATAATTACTCTTCCTTGTCATAGGATTTTTAATTTGCTGTTGCTATTATAATATTCTAAATTTTTATAATTGTCAACCGTATTTTTTATTTTATTTAAAATTTACAAAAAATGTAGAATAATTTTTATAAATGCTTTAAACTTTTATTTAAATATTAAATTAGGAAGGATGATATTATGTTTAGAGAAATGAGATTAAAAAAGAGAGAAATGACAAAAGAAGATACTATAGAAGTATTAAAAAATGGTGAATTTGGTACTTTTTCTACTATATGTGAAAATGGCTACCCTTATGGAGTTGCTGTAAATTATGTATACTTTAATGATTCTATATATTTTCATTGCGCAAGAAATGGACATAAATTAGATAATATCTCAGCAAACAACAAGGTTTCTTTCTTAGTAGTTGCTAATGAAAGTGTTATTCCAGACAAATTTAGTACTACATATGCTAGTGCTGTAGTGTTTGGAAAAGCGTCAACAGTAGACAATGAGGAAAAGAAAAATGCTCTTGTAGAAATAATAAAAAAATATTCTAAGGGCTTTATTGAAGAAGGTATGAAATACATAGAAAAAGATATAAATTTAACAACTGTAGTTAAAATAGAAATAGACCATATTTCTGGTAAAGCTTCTCGTTTATAATAATATATACAATATAACAAAGTGGCTATAGGTATGGCCATTTTGTTATATTTATTTCTCATTATTTTTATTAATTGAAAATTCTTAAAATATTTTAAAGAACTTCCTCAATACCTATATAAAAATTATTGAAGGAAAGGTTGAAAATAATTATGAAATCCAAGAAAAAACCAAAGTTTTTACTTATTAGTACACTTGTAATAATAACTATGTTATCAACAGGAGCAACAGCTTTAGAAATCCATACATCTTCACAAATACATAATTATAGTGATATCAGCAATAGAGGAAATTTCAATACCTCTGCTAATTCCAAGGTAGGTGCAGACTCACAAAAAAGCAGTGATAGTTTACCTCACAATACACAAAACCTAAATGTTTCTTTGGATATCTGCAATGGAGGTGTAGAAATACTACCAACCTCATCCAACAAAATAATAGCAAATTACAACAGCCAATACTACAATATTAAAATGACAAAACAAAATGGAAAATGGGTTATATCTATATCAGGAAAAACAGCTAAAATGGGCAATTCTAGCTATGTTCAACTCCATATTCCAAATATAAAATGCAATATGGATGTAAATGTGCTTGATGGTAGCTTTAGTTATGATTTCCCCGAAAATTGTATTGATGCAATAAATGTTACTGCCAAAGATTCAAGTATTGAATTTACTTCAAAAAATCAATACAAAAATAGCACTATTTCTCTATCCGCAACAGATAAAGAATTTCTTGAATATGGTCTAATTAATTATCCAGATTATTTTACTAAGACGCATAAAGGATTTGAGTATAAGAATGGTACAAGAAAAAATCAAATTGACATTTCGCTAACAGGATTTACTAATGTTGATTTTAGAGATTAAAATATAAGAAATTGAGGGCTTTAGCCCTCTTTTTCTTTGCCTCCCTGTATCCATCTTTATATTTTATTGTTTATTTTTCCTTTTGGTCTACTGACTCTTAATCAGAGCCTCATTACTGTTGTTCTTAAATACTGGTTGAAATTACCATACTCAACTTTTGTCAACATTTCTGGATAAGACATCACAATTAACTGATGTCCATTACATTCTTCATGGTATGGAGGGTGAATATGTTCAAAATCATTTGCCTCATATCCAACCCTCTCATAAAAACCTTGTCGCTTGATGGAAATTTTATTAATGGGAGGGTCGATTTCTAGAATAACAGTTTTCCCTCGCTGGTTTAGCAGCTCCAAAGCTCTTTTTCCGTACTTTTTATTGCGCATCTCAGGATTGATACAGAAATGTTCCACATAAATAAAATTCTCTGTTTCCCAACATAAAAGGATACCAACCATGTCATTTTCATCATAAATCAGGTTAAATTGATATTCCTCATGACCCATAATTTCTGCTTGTAAAGACGGTTTTCTCTGTTCATGAAAAGGAAAACTTATGTTGTACAACTCTATTGCCTCTAAATACAATTTATCTTCATATGTTCTTAGCCTCTCAAAACGCATTTTGCTATCCTCCTATTATAAAACAACCTTCGATTTACCACACTGCATCTTTTTAGCCTAATTCTAATGAAACTCTAATTAGCTCTTATTTAGATTATAATATCTGTCCAAATATCAAATAAATCATAATGTTAAACCATGGCTAAATGTATATCTATTTTTTATATATACTAAGATTGTTTAGATAATCTCTTATACCAAACTTAACATCATCACTTGGTCTTATATCAGAGTTATCTCCTGCTATATGAAGTATTCCATATGCTGGATGACCTCCTATTACCATACATGGAACTGATAATAGAGTCATCCCCATATGTTGAGCAAATATATTCATTGATTGTAAAGCCAGTTCTCCTCCTCCACGTTGTGAGCCTGATGTAGCAAAACAACCAAATATTTTTCCACTTAAAGGGGCTCCTACCCATACATCAGAAAAACTATCCATAAACATCTTCATTTGCCCAGATACATTTCCATAATATGTTGGTGAACCCATAAATATTACATCATAATCTAGTAATTCTTTTCCAGATTTAATTACATTTATACTTTCAAATTCATCTTTATATTCCTTTGAATTTATCAAATAATACTGAGGAAGTGTTTTTGCAACTTCATCACTTACTTTAAATATATCCACCTCTATATTCATTTCTTCAAGTACCTTTTTATACTCCCTTGCTAATAAATATGTACTCCCACAAACGCTATGAAAAATTACTGCTACTTTCATTTTTATCCCCCTAATCAAAATCAAATTTATTTTTTATATAGTACTTTTATTATCAAGTACCATTAAATGATGCTAAATGGATTTAAATATACATTGCTTTTTATTACTTCAATCTCTTCAAATTCATCCAAAAATCTCTTCATAACATGTTTAAATATATCTTCTGTATCAAAATGCCCACAATCAACTATACACATTCCCATATCAAGTGCATCTTGTGCCTCATGATATTTTACATCACCAGTTATTAGAACATCTGCTCCTTGTCTCTTAGCCTTTTTCACAAACTCAGAACCAGCTCCTGTTACAACAGCAACTTTTGTTATCTCTGTATTGAGGTTTCCAACTACCCTTATATGCTTCATATTTAATTTTTCTTTTATTTTATTAGAAAGATTCTCTAATGTCGTACTTTCATCAAGTTTACTTATTCTACCTAATCCAAATGTTTTTCCTTTATTTTCTAGCTTGTACAAATCATAAGCAACTTCTTCATAAGGATGTGCATCTAGCATAGAACTTATCACTCCACCTAAATGCTTCTGTGGTACTACAGTTTCAATTTTAACCTCATTTACACTTTCTATATCATTTATACTTCCAAGGAACGGATTGGAACCTTCTAATGGCTTAAATTGACCTTCTCCTTCTATCGAAAATGTACAGTTACTATAATTTCCTATATGACCTGCTCCTGAATTACTTAGAGCCTTTCTCAATACTTCTGAATAATTACATGGAACATATACTGCAAGTTTGTATAAAGTCTCACTTTCAGTGACATCTAAAACTTTTGAGTTATTAAATTCCATAATTTCCATAAAATAATCATTTAAACCATCAAATGCTATGTCAAAATTGGTATGCATAGAATAAAGGGCTATATCATTTTTAATAAGCTTTTGTATAAGTCTACCTTTTAAGTCTGCACTATTAATCTTATTGATTTTTCCAAATATAAAAGGATGATGTGTAACAATTAAATCAATATTTTGAGATATAGCTTCATTGATTACATTTTCATTGGCTTCTAAGGATACCAGAATCTTCTTTACATCCATATCAAAATCTCCAACTATAAGACCTACATTATCCCAATCTTCAGCTAAGCTTAGAGGATACTTTTTTTCAATTTTTCTAGTAAGACTCTTCAGTAACATATTTACCTCCTATTTATTTTATTAAATTTTCAAGTTTTCTTATTGCCATTTTACTTTCTTCTCTCTTCTTATCTATTTCTTCTCCATTTTTACCTTCTAGTTGATTAACTATAGCACTATATGTTTTTATTTTTTTTTCTATAAAGTCATGAAAAAGAGAATCTTTATTTTCTAAAAGTTTTATTCCAACTTCAAATTGTATCTCATCTTCTATTATAGTATTTTTACCTGTATATTTGGCAACTATTATTTCATATATCCTAAAATCTTCTCTCACTAAAACCTCTTTTAAAATTTCATAACCATTATTCAGAAGATAGCGTCTAAGCTCTTCTTGTGCCTGCATAGGCTGTAATATCAATTTTTCTACACTATGTGCTACTTCTTTTTTAGCCTCTAGAAGTTCACTTATCAATATACCTCCCATACCAGCAATTATTACTTCTTCAATTTCACCTATTTCAAGTATCTCTATACCAGAACCCAATCGTAAATCAACTTTCTTTAAAAGATTGTTCTGTATGACCTCTTTTCGTGCATTGTCAAGAGGTCCTTTATTGACATCTGCTAACACTGCAAATGGGACTCTTCCCTCTTTTAGCAAATAAACTGGTATGTATCCATGGTCCGTTCCTATATCAGCTATCTTTTTACCCTCTGATACCAATGATGCTATTTTTAATAATCTATCTGTTAGTTTCAAAGATATATCTCCTTTCAATTCTTTTATTTGCTCTTGATTTTAGACTAAAACCAAGATAAAAAATAATATAAAATCTCTACCACAAAATAGCCATGAGATATCACTTATCCCATGGCCTTTATTACAAAAACATTAATGATGTATCTTTTTAATCTAAATAATCTCTAAGTTTTTTTGATCTACTTGGATGTCTTAATTTTCTTAGTGCTTTTGCTTCTATTTGTCTTATTCTTTCTCTAGTTACATCAAACTCTTTTCCAACCTCTTCAAGAGTTCTAGCTCTTCCATCTTCAAGACCAAATCTAAGTTTTAATACTTTTTGCTCTCTATCATTTAATGAGCCAAGGACATCTTCTATTTGTTCTTTAAGTAGAGAATATGCTGCTGCCTCAGCTGGAGCTGGTGCATCATCATCTGGAATAAAGTCTCCTAAATGACTGTCCTCTTCTTCGCCTATTGGAGTTTCTAAAGACACTGGGTCTTGAGCTATTTTCATTATCTCTCTTACTTTATCTTCTGTCATTTCCATTTCTTTTGCAATTTCTTCTGGTTTTGGGTCTCTTCCAAGTTCTTGAAGCAGTTGTCTTGATACTCTTATTAATTTATTTATAGTCTCTACCATATGCACTGGTATTCTTATAGTTCTAGCTTGGTCTGCTATAGCACGTGTTATAGCTTGTCTTATCCACCATGTTGCATAAGTACTAAACTTGTAGCCCTTTGTATAATCAAATTTTTCAACAGCTTTTATAAGACCTAAATTTCCTTCTTGTATTAAGTCTAAGAAAAGCATACCTCTACCTACATATCTTTTTGCTATACTTACAACTAGTCTTAAGTTCGCTTCAACTAATCTTTGCTTTGCTATCTCATCGCCTTCATGCATTCTTCTAGCAAATTCTACCTCTTCATGTGGCTTAAGTAGAGGAATTTTTCCTATTTCTTTTAAGTACATTCTAACAGGGTCATCTATACTTATCCCTTTTGGTAATGATAAATCCACAGTTTCTATTTCTATTGCAGAAGAGTCCTCATGTGAAATTACTTCTGCATCTTCATCTATGTGGCTCATATTTAAATCGTCATCAGTAGCCGAAAAGTCTATATCAGCTTTATAGTTCTTTGTTTCTGTTATTTCTATTCCCAAATTACCTAAAGTTTCATAAAGATTTTCTACCTGATCCTTATCAAGTTCAGTTTCAGAAAAAGCTTCCATTATTTCTGCAAGCGTCAATGAACCTTGCTTTTTTCCTTTTTCTATTAATGTCTTAGCGGTAACTTTTTTTAACTCTTTTTTATTCGACTTATTTTCCACACTCAAACCTCCTTTCTCTACAAGCTTTTTAAAATTTTATTTATCTCAACTATTTTTAAAGCAATTTCCATAACTTTACCATCTACCTCTTTCATATCATTATTATTTTCTAATTCTTGTTGTTCTTTCAACAAGTTATTAATTTGTTCTTCTAATGAGTTCTTTCTGATATTTGTTATTATTCCTTCTATTTCTTTTGTGCTCTCTAAGTTTATACTATTCAAAGAAATTGAATTTAATTCTTTTAAGTATTCTTCGGATATGTTTAAACTTTTCAATTTGTCAATAGTTATTTTGTCCAATTCTTGATTTTTAATCATGTAATTTAAAATTTCTTTACTTTCATCCAATAAAAAATCACTTTCTTCTACCTTAAGTAACGCTATTTCTCTAATTTTTTTGTCTTCTAACATTATTTTTATTAGAGTTTCTTCAACTAATTGTTTTCCATCTTGTCTAACTTCGACTTTTTCAATTACTTTTTCTTCTATCTTTTTCTGGTTTTTGTTATTATATGGTTTATTGTAGTTTTTACCATATACTTCCCTTTTTATAGACTCGACATTAATATCTATTTTATTGCTTAAATATTTTGTATAAAAATCAATTTCTACAGGACTTGTCAATTGTTTTATAATCTTAGAAGCTTCTTTTGCAAACTTCACTCGTTCTTCATCTTTTTGAATATTGAATTCTTTTTTAAGATGATCTATTTTATATTTTATGTAGTGAGTAGAAACATCCATTGCCTTTTTATAATCACTAAGTCCGTATTTTCTTACAAATTCATCTGGGTCTTTAGAATCTTTCAAATCCAAAACTTTTACAGTAATACCTAATTTAATAAGTATATCTATAGCTCTTAAAGTCGCTTTTATTCCAGCTTCATCAGAGTCATAAGATATAATAGCAGTATCCGCATATCTTTTTATTAAAATACCTTGTTGTTCAGTCAAGGCTGTTCCAAGGGTTGCTACTACATTTCTTATACCATACTGATAAAGTGAAATTAAATCCATATATCCTTCAACTAAGACTATAGTTTTATTATCTAAATTTTTTCTAGCAAAATTTAATCCATATAAATTTTGTTTTTTATTGAAAATTAATGTGTCTGGAGAATTTAAGTATTTTGGTAAAGAATCATCTAGTACTCTTCCTCCAAATCCAATTATGTTTCCTCTATAATCAAATATAGGAAACATAACTCTATTTCTAAATTTATCATAGCAATTAGTTCCATCTCTATTTCTTGCAATTAGACCGCACTCCAGTAAATCTTGTTTTGTATACCCTTTATTAATAAGAGTATTCATAAGAGAATTCCATGAATCCAAAGAAAATCCTAGACCAAACTTTTTAATTATTTTATCATCTAGCCCTCTAATCCTTAAATATTCATACCCAAGATTTTTACTTCCTAATAAGTTTGAAAGATAAAATCTAGCAGCTTCTGTATGAATATCTTGAAACTTTTTAGATTTCTCTATTTTCATTCTAGTTTCTTCATTCATGTTGGTATTAATTTCTATACCGCATTTATTTGCTAAAATTTTTACAGCATCCATAAAATCTAAATTTTCCATTTTCATGACAAAATTTATCACATCTCCACCTTCACCACAACCAAAACACTTATAAATTTGTTTTGACGTATTTATATAAAAAGATGGAGTTTTTTCCCCATGAAATGGACATAATCCTTTATAATTAGCTCCAGATTGTTTTATACTCATATATTCAGATATTATACTTGCTATATCACATCTAGCTTTTATTTCTTCAATAATGTCTTTTATATCATTCATATTATCACCTTCTGGTGTAATTTTTTGTGTTAACATTTCTATTCTACACTATATTCTAAATTTGTCAATCACTCAATATACAGAATTCGACTTTTTTTATTGATATCCTTCTTATTAATCAAAAAATTTTTATTTTTTATGTTAATTCCATCAATATTAAATTTTTATTTATATCAAATATTCTAACTATTAAATTATATATCTATTATCTTATAAATTCACATCAAAAACTATCACGAATAAAAAAGAGGCTCTTGCCTCTTTTTAATAAACACTAATTGATTTCATCAAATCTTCAAATTCATCAAAGCAGAGAGATTGAATCCCATCTGATAGAGCATTTTCTGGGTCTGGATGAACTTCTATCATTATTCCATCTGCTCCACATGCAAGTGATGCCATTGACATAGGTTTTACTAAATATCTAACTCCAGTAGCATGACTTGGGTCTACTACAACAGGAAGTCCCGTTTCTTTTTGAATAATCGGTACAGCAGCTAGGTCTAATGTATTTCTAGTATAATCATTGTATGTTCTTATACCTCTCTCACACATTATAATATTACTATTTCCTTCTATTGCTATATATTCTGCTGCACCTATCCATTCAGTAATTGTTGATGCGATTCCTCTTTTTAACATAACAGGCTTATTCTGTTTTCCGACTTCACTTAAAAGAGTAAAGTTTTGCATATTTCTTGAGCCAATTTGAATTATATCACTGACACTATATAATTCATCCATATCTCTTATGTCCATAAGTTCTGTAATAACAGCTATACCAACCTCTTCTTTAACTGCTTTTAATATTTCAAGACCTTCTTTTTTTAATCCTTGAAATGAGTTTGGTGATGTTCTTGGCTTATATGCTCCTCCTCTTAAAATATTTGCACCATGACTTTTTACAAATTTAGCAGTCTTTAAAAGTTGCTCATAACTTTCTATTGCACATGGTCCAGCTATTACAAGTTTATCTTCTTTTACAGTTATTTTTTTATTATTTGTATTTATCACTATCTTTGAATTATCATTAAATAGGTTTTTTCTCATAACCTACAAGCTCCTTTACTTCTTCTATTTCTTTAGCAGATAGGAGGTTTAAATATTCTTTTATTGATTTTTTATTTATTAAAAGTTCCTCATTCAAATCCATAAGTGGTATCAAAACAAAAGCTCTATCTTGAATCCTTGGATGTGGTATTAGTAATCTTTCATCAGTTAAAACTACATCATTAAAAAATAGTATATCTACATCGATAGTTCTTGGACCCCAATGTACTATTCTCTCTCTATGCAATTCTTCCTCTATTTTTTGACAATATTCTAACAACTCATAAGGTTCAAACTCTGTTTCTATCTCTACACACATATTAAGAAAATCTGCTTGTTCTGTATATCCCCATGGCTTTGTTTCATATAATTTTGATTCTTTTACTTCATATATAGAATCACTATCTCTCAAAAGTTCACATGCTTTTGATAAATTATCAAATCTATTGCCCATATTAGTCCCTATTCCCAAATAAGCCTTATTCATCTCTTGTTCTCCTTATCTCAACACCAAAGTAGTCATAAATTCCATTTACAGGAGCTTCTGGCTTTCTAACTCTAACCATAACTCCATTTACAAGGTTAAATTTATTTAGGACTTCTTCAGCAATATTCTCTGCCAAAGCCTCCAAAAGATTAAATTGTTTATTTTCTGTAATATCCTTAACAACACTATAAACTTCAGCATAGTTTACAGATTTATTTATATCATCACTAAGTCCTGCTTCTCTTGAATCAACATAAAGTTCCATGTCGACAAAAAATTTCTGACCTAGAAAATTTTCTTCTTTAAGCACACCATGATATCCATAGAATCCTAGATTACTAAGTAATATTTTATCCATCATACTACACCTACTTTCTATATATTGCATCAGTCATTTTAGCTGCCATTAAATTTTCATAAACATCATGCACTCTAACTATATCTACACCATCTCTTATTCCAAGTACAGTAGTAGCTATTGTGCCTTCCAATCTCTTTTTAGGTTCAACTGGAAGTACTTTTCCTATTACTGATTTTCGAGATGTACCAAGTAAAATAGGATAGTCTAATTCTTTTAATTCTTTTAATCTTCTTAATACTTCTATATTTTGCTCAAATGTCTTCCCAAACCCTATCCCTGGATCAAGAACTATTTTTTCTTTTTTTACTCCACAGCCTATTGCCATTTTTATGCTCTCTTTAAAGAAGTCTTTTATTGACTCCATTATATCTTTGTCATAGTTTGTCCCATCTTGATTATGCATTATACATACTTCTGCATCATATTTTCCCACTACAGAAGCCATATTCTTATCTTTTCTAAGACCCCAAACATCATTTACCATAGTGACACCTAATTTTAGGGCTTCTTCTGCAACATCAGCCTTGTAAGTATCTATTGATATTGGTATATCTAATTCTTTTTTAAGTTTTTTTATCACAGGGATTACTCTTCTTAATTCTTCCTCCGAATCCACATAGATATGACCTGGACGTGTAGATTCACCACCTAAGTCAATTATATCAGCACCTTGTTCAACCATTTCTTTTGCATGTTTTATTGCTATGTCTAAATTACTAAAGTCTCCTCCATCTGAAAAACTATCTGGAGTTACATTTAATATACCCATTATATAAGTTCTTTTACCATAATCAAACACAGTTAATGACACTCCCTTAAATTAAAATTTATATCTTATCAAGCGATTATTATCTACAATAATTCACTACTTCATAGTAATTAAACTCATAGCTTCAGCTCTTGATGCAATATCTTTTTCAAATATACCTCTAACTGCTGATGTAACAGTTTTTGAACCAGGTTTTTTTACACCTCTCATTGTCATACACATATGTTCAGCTTCTACTACTACTAAAACACCATATGGCTGCAATTCTTCCATTATTATGTCTGCTGCATTTTTAGTAATTCTTTCTTGTAGTTGAGGTCTTTTTGCTAATGTATCTATTACTCTAGCAAGCTTAGAAAGCCCTGTAAGTCTTCCACCTTTTGGTAAATAAGCGATATGTGCCTTTCCAAAAAAAGGAACTAAATGATGCTCACAGCATGAATAAAATGGAATATCTTTTACTAATACTAATTCTTCATGCTTTTCATCTGCAAAAAGAACTTTTAAGTGGTCTCTTGGTTCTTCACTAAGACCAGAGAATATCTCTTCATACATTCTAGCAACTCTATTTGGAGTCTCTATTAGACCTTCTCTATCTGGGTCTTCACCAATTGCTTCTAATATTTCTCTTACTGCATGTTGTATTTTTTCTTTATCTACTTTATTCATTTAAACTCCCCCCATTGACTCGTGACTAGAAGATTAATTTTATAATCTTTTTTGTCTCAATTTCTTTAAAAATATAATTATAAACATCTAAAAGTTTTTGATAGTCATAATTTTCACTTACCTTTGATACTAGGTTAAAAAGTTCATTATTTTCTTTTTTCAAAACTTTTAGCAATTTTTTATCTTTTGGTACCCATTTATCATTTGTATTAAAGTACCCAATTATTATATCTTTTAAATATAAATTCGTCAAAAAATGATATTCAAAAACATCAAATTTTTCTTTATTTTTCAACTTTGATATCTTTGTTCCAATATCTTGTTTCAAAAAAGACTTTTCTTCTAAAGATAATTTACTAGGACCCTTTAAGTAAATATCTCTACTTATATCTTTTATGGTATCGGATATATTCTCCATATCAAATAGAACCTTAGCATCTTTCATCTCTTTCACAAAGAAGTACTCTCTATCTGATAATAATTTTTTTACACCATCTTTTGAAAAATAATTTATATCAAATTCTATTCCCTTTTGTTCAAACAGTACTCGCTCTTGTTTTTCCCCTTCTTTTACAAAAACAAATACATCAATATCATTAATTTCTAAATCATAAAAACTAAAATCTACATCTTTACTAGAACCCACTAGAAATACTGCTAACGTATTTGGATTGTCTATTATTTTTTTTATATTTTCACTATATACTTTATAAGTATGACTTACCATCTCTTATCTCCAATAAATTGTTAATATTTTAATTTATTACAAACGCTCTATTATTTTATTAAAAATAACATTTTCTTTGTTAAATTCTGTCTTGTCAATTTCTGTAACTTTCATTGCTCCCATAAGACTATTTGTGACAAAAACAAAATCAAAACTACTAATTTCTGATATATTAATTTCATTTTCCACCAACTCTATATGTAATTCGTCACAAATCTTTATAATCCTTTTTTTTATTGTTCCATTTAAAATTGGTAATTTACTACTTGGTGTATATACTTTACTTCCTCCTATAAAGAATATATTGCTCATAGAACACTCTAAAATGACACCATCTGAATTTATAAATATCCCATCATTGTATCCATTCTTATTTGCAATATTTTTAGTATAAATATTTTCAAAATAATTAGTAGTCTTATGTCTATAGATTAGGCTATCACCCCTGACTATAGGCGATATAGTCAATTTCAAACCTTTATTATATGCTTCTTTATTGTATGGAATTTCTCTAATAGATATATTGTAACCTTCATCAAAAACGGTAATCCTAAGTGCTTTATTAATAATATTTTCTTTTTCTATGTATTTAACAATTTCATCTATTAGGAATCGCTTTTCATAATTTATATTCAAATCCAAACATGTTATCGAATTAAGCATCCTATCTATATGTGTATTTAAATCTATAGCTATACCATCTTTAACTTTAATAGTCTCAAATAACCCAATTCCAAATTTACTCAAGCTACTATTAAAGCTTAAATTATTCTTCATAATATCCCCTCAAGGCTTTCATTATAGATTTTGCTTTATCTAGTGTTTCTTGGTATTCTTCATCTGGGTCAGAATCCCAAGTCATACCTCCTCCAACTTGAAAATATACTTTTTTATCTTTTTTTATTATAGTTCTAATTGCTATATTAAAATCCATATCACCATTAAAACCTATATACCCAATTGAACCAGTATATACATTTCTCTGTGTTGGTTCCAGTTCATCTATAATTTCCATTGCTCTAATTTTAGGTGCTCCTGTTATAGAACCACCTGGAAAAGTTGCTTTTATTATATCAGTAGCATCCTTATCATCTTTTAGTTCCCCTACAACTGTTGAAACCAGATGGTTTACATTTGCATAAGGTTCAATTACAAACAACTCTGGAACTTTGACACTTCCAGTTTTAGATATTCTACCAATATCATTTCTTTCTAAATCCACTATCATAAGTAGCTCTGCTCTATCTTTTTCACTATTTTTAAGCTCCTCTTGAAGCTTTAAATCTTCTTCCTTATTTTTACCTCTTGGTCGAGTGCCTTTTATTGGTCTTGCCTCTATTTTTTTATCAATACATCTTATAAATCTCTCTGGAGAATTTGATAAGATATGTGCTTCTTCAAAATTTAAAAATGCTCCAAATGGTGCTGGACTAAATCTTCTTAAATCTCGATATAACTCAAAACTTGTCAGTTCTGTTTCCCCACTAAACCTTTGTGTCAAGTTAGCTTGATATATGTCACCTTGTTTTATGTACTCTCTAACATTTTCAACTGCATTTTTAAATTCTTCCTTTGTAAAATTAGATTTAAGTTGAATAGGTTTTACATCTTTTTCCTGATAACATATACTATCTATTCCTTTTTTCTCTTCTCTTAATATTTTTTCTTCTATATCAGCTATTATTTTTTCTTCTACTTTTATATCTATATCTGGAGTAGCTATGTAAGTTTTTTCCTTTAAATGGTCTATTACTATAACATGGTTATAAAATCCAAAATACATATCAGGTATCTCAATATTATCTATAGCAGTTCTAGGTAATTTTTCTATATAATTTCCCAAATCATAAGACAAATATCCTACAGCTCCACCTATAAATGGCAAATTAGTTTTATTTATAACTTTATATTTATCTAATTCTTTTTTCAAATTTTCTAATGGATTTTCATCAGTATTTTTATATCTTAATACTTTAAATGGCTGGCTACTTATAAAAGAATATCTTCCTAATTTTTCTTTGTCCATAGCACTATCTAATATAAAACTATCATTTTCATTTCTAAAAATAGTAAATATCTCAAAAGAATTTAATTTAGTTTTTATTTCTCTTATCATCTTATATATCCATCCTTTCCCTAGCTTCTTTTATAAAGTTTTTCAGCATTTCATGACCATACTCTGATAAAATAGCTTCTGGATGAAATTGTACTCCTTCTATTAAATACTTCTTATGTCTAATTCCCATTACTTCACCTATATTTGTTGTTGCAGTAACTTCAAGTTCTTCTGGAACTGTATCAGAATCAATTATAAGCGAATGATACCTAGTAACATTTAAAGGATTTTTAAGACCACTAAAAACTCCCTTATTAATATGGTTTATACTATATACTTTTCCATGAACAGGCTGTTGTGCTTTTATTATATTACCCCCAAAAACATGTCCAATAGTTTGGTGCCCTAAACAAATTCCTAGTATAGGCTTCTTACCTTTAAAATATTCAACAATATCTATACAAATCCCAGCTTCTTTTGGAGAACATGGACCTGGAGATAACACAATTACCTCTGGATTTAGTTCTTCAATACCTCTTAATGTTATTTCGTTGTTTCTTTTTACTATAACTGTTTCCCCCAATTCTTCTATATATTGTACTAAGTTATATACAAAAGAATCATAATTGTCTATCATGAGAATCATACTATAAATCTCCCCCCCAAAAAAAATTATTTCATTAATTCAGAAACTGTAACAAACTTAAAGCCTTTTTCTATCATCTTTGGAATAAACATGTCCAAAGCTTTAACTGTATCATTAGTTGCATAGTCATGTAAAAGTATTATATCTCCATTTTGTACTTTATTAATTATTTTATCTGCGATACTATTAGCTCCAGGATTTTTCCAATCCTTCACATCTACTCCTGTCCATAAAACTACTTTATAATCATGCTTTTTTGCAATTTCTAATAAATCCTTTTCTCTGTAACTCCCAAATGGTGGTCTAAATAATGTAGGTTTCTTTCCAGTAACTTTCTTTAAAATTTCTTCACACTTAACAATCTCTTCTTCAATTTGACTAGAAGTTAAATTGCTTATATCAGGATGATTAAAAGTATGATTTCCTATTTCATGCCCTTCTTTACTTGCTCTTACCAATGGTTCTTTATACCACTGTGCATGTTTTCCAGCTATAAAAAAAGTAGCCTTTACGTTATACTTCTTTAACACATCTAAGACTTGACTAGTTTCTTTAGGATGAGGTCCATCATCAAAGGTAATTGCTATTAGTTTCTTTTCCCTTGAACCATGTTTAATTAAAATATTTTCATTTGTGTCCGTCATTAAAGCAGAAACCTTACTAAAATTGGCTATTAGTATTATTCCACAAAACAAGACTACTGCTATTAAGCACTTAAATATTGTCTTTTTTTTCCCTGGTGTCATTTTTAAACTTCCTTTCAAATATTTTAGTTATTTATAAAAATTTTGAGTGTAATACGTTTTATAACTTCCTCCAAATATTACTCCAACTCCAATATTATTATAATTCCCCAAAATATTTTTTCTATGTCCTTCTGAATTCATCCAAGCTTCATGTGCATATATTGCATTAATCTGTCCTGCTGCTATGTTTTCTCCTGCTGAGGTATATATTATTCCTTCTCTTTTCATTCTATCAAATGGAGTTTCATCTTTTTTGTTTATATGGTCAAAAAAATTATTATCTCTCATATCTTCACTGTGTTTTCTTGAACTTAAAGTAGCTTGTTCACTATATCTTAGTGAATTCAATCCTCTTTGATTTCTAACACTGTTTACAAGGTCTATAATTTCAAATTCAAAACATTTTTTAAGCTCTTCTTTATCGGTTGGATATAATTCTTTGAACTCATCTTCTGTAGTTTTATCAATTATTAAATATGAACAAACTCTATTTTTTTCATGAATATCATAGAAAATTGTAATATATTTACCTCCCTTACTTATTATATCATATTGATTTTCTGAATTTATTATATATCTAGTATTTCCTTTTTTCTTATATTTTAATGGCGTAATCTTGTTTCTCACTGTCTGTCTATCTTGATTTATTTTTATATCTTGATTTTCACATGAGTCCATAGAGTTGCTGTAAAGTGCAACTACCTCATCACTTTCAATACCAACCATTGCAAAATCTTTTCCATATTGGTTGTATACATACCAGTCAAATCCATATTCACTAGTATCAATTCTGCCAGGCTTTCCAATATTAGCTAAAACTTGAGTTAAGTTTTCTCCTAAATTTAGTTTTTCAAAATTTTTTATATTAGTCTCGTTTAAATTATTCTCTCCATTATCATCTGGTTGTGAGTTTTGATTTTTCTCATCTTCCTTTTTCTTTGAATTATCACCTAAGTTTATTTTATCTAAAAACTCACTCCATATTTCGCTTTGAAAAAATTCTTCTTTCAAATCATCTACTTCTCTCAATAATTCAGGACTATAAAATAAAACAATAAGTATTACTAATACTAAAGCAATTAATTTTTTCAATATATTCCTCCTTTAAAAAACTTCACTAAAAATTTCTAATATATACATTATCATGTATTAATACTGATAATATATACTGATTAAATCCTATTAACATCTGTTTATATTTTTTTTATTTAATAAGTATTATAAAAAAGCTTTACCTATTAATAGATAAAGCTACAATCTTAATGAAAATATTTCATCTAAAGTTCTGTCAAAGATAGATGGCTTATCAAATTTCCAAGTTCCTTCATAAACTAATTCATTATTTAGATAAAAAGTACCTTGGCCATGCTTTTTACCATGCATAAATTCTCCTACATATTTCTTTCCTTTTGCCCATATGTAAGTTCCTTTTCCATGAATCAAATTATTTTTCCATTCTCCTTCATAAAGTATTTCTCCTTCACTATTATAACAAATACCATATCCCTCCATCTTTCCACCTTTAAATTCTCCTGCATATATACATCCATCATTCCATTTATAGATGCCTTTTCCATCTTTTTTGCCATTCTTCCAAGTTCCAATATATTCATCTTTACTGTTATAGAGCATATTCCCAATGCCATTCATCATGTCTTCCTCAAAATAACCTATATACTCATTACCGTTTGAAAATACAAAATTTCCTTTTCCATTTTTTTTATCTTGTTTAAACTCTCCTATGTACTCCATATCAGTTCCTTCATCCACAAAAAAAGTATATGAACCTTGACCTTCCATCTTTCCTTCTAAAAACTTTCCTACATATACATCTCCATTAGAAAATTTATATATTTTATTTTTTGGCTTTTTTGTGTCTACATCATCTATATCTCGAATTGTTTTTCCTTCTAATTCCAAGACTTCACTTTCTGATGCAAAATCACCTTTTTTTAAAACACGTTTTTTCATATTTTTTATGCTTCTAATCTCTTTGTTTACTTCATTTATATATTTTAAATAATTATCATACAAATCAACATATTCTTTAGATAAATTCATAATGCCATTCCTCCAACGTTATTCATAGATATTTTATTAAATCTATTAAATTTATTATATCCTAATATTGGTCATGTTTTCTACACATTGAGTAATTTTTTCAATTTTAATTTTAAAATAATCTCTTTGAAAGTGATACACAAATAGTAAATAAGCCATAGTTTATTATATTTTAAAATAAATGAAGCTGAGGACTATAATATATAAATTTACATATTACAAACCCTCAGCTTATATTTTTATAGTTTATAAGTCTTTTGCTTTAAATCCTCTTCCTTTTACCTCTGTAACATCATTTACAGATATAAATGCTTTTTTATCATATTTTAAAGCTATATCCTTTATCTTTGGTATCTCATTTGATGAAACTATTGTATATATAATCTTCTTTTTTTGATGAGTGTATGCACCCTCTGCATCCAAGAAAGTTACACCTCTAACTAAACTTCTCATTATGTCTTCTGCTATTAAATCGACTTGAGTTGACATTACCATAACAGATTTTTGATAATTCATTGCATCTTTAATAAAATTCATTGAATATGCATTTAGAAATAATCCTATGAGAGTATATAATGCTAAATCTAAACCAAATAAAAAACTTCCTGTAAGTACTATTAAACCATTGATTGCTAAAGCAGTATCTTTCATTTCTATATTTTTCTTAATTTTCAGTATTGCAGCTATGATGTCTGTACCACCTTGAGAAGACCTAGTTCTAAATACAATACCAACTCCTAAACCAGATAATACACCTCCATACACACTTTGAAGTAATATATCATTGATAGGTATGATATTACTTACTTCCTGAGTTGCACCTAATAATAATGAAAATACAATCATATTGAATAAACTTGAAATACAAAATTCCTTTTCTAGGTATATAAAACCTAAAATAAATATTGGAATATTGATTAAAAATGTTAATAGACCCACATTGATATTTGTCAAATAGTTTATAGATGTTGCTATACCTGTAGCACCTCCACTTAATAGATGTGCTGGTCTTAAGAACCCATTTATTCCTATAGATGTCATCAACATCCCCAGTAGCATTGTTAAATATCTTAAAGCTGGATGTTTCTGTAGGGTATTCTTAACTTCACTCATTTCTTTCTCCCTTCAATTCTTCTAAATCCTTAGAATTTTAAAAACTTACTTATATATATATTATTACTGATGTAATAGATAATATTTCAAGCAAATTTTTTCATAGAATTTCTTGAACTGTCATCTATTACATCATCTATTATAGTATCTTTTTTATATATGTCTAGTGTATTTTTTTATATTCCAAAATTTCAAAGTACTTAAATTCTCTCATTTATGCTTCAAATTAAAATTCTTCTAGCACAATATGATACTATATATTATGTAACTTGCAATATAGTAAATTTATAGTATTTTTTCTTAAATATTTATTTTTATAGTATTTTAGTAAACTTAACCATATAATGCTTTATTCATAATTAATTTTTAAATGAAATTTTTGTTTTTATAATTTCAGCACATGATTTTTTTATTTCATTATTTGCATTTTTTTAATTTAGTTTTTATTTTAAAATTTTTTTATTTTATTTTTGTTTTAAGAATTCAAGATACCTATTGTTATTTTATATTTTTATATAAAATTCATTATAATCGGGATTAATATTACTGTAATTGTACCAGAAACCCCAATAGAAACTCCACTCATCGCTCCTTCCACTTCTCCAAGTTCAAAAGCTTTAGTTGTTCCCAAAGCATGTGCCGATGTCCCAAGTGCAATTCCTTTAGCAATTGGATGATTTATATTTCCAAGTTTAAATACAGTAGAAGCAACCATCCCCCCAAAAATACCTGTAAAAATTATAGCTACTACTGTTATTGACTCTACACCATTTAAAGAATTTGCTAAAGATATTCCCATTGGTGTTGTTATAGATTTTGGAATAAGTGAATTTATTATACTTACATCTGAATTAGCTATTTTACCAATTATTAATACAGATACAAAGGAAATTATTATACCACAACCTATTCCTATAACAATCTCAAGCATATGCTTTTTAAATAATTCAAACTGTTTATAAAGTGGAACTGCAAGCACTACTGTAACAGGTCCTAAAAAGAAATTTATGCTATCTGCTCCTATCTTGTAGTTTTCATAAGGAATTTTTGTTATGCTTAGAAATAATATGATTCCTACAATAGCAATTAACATAGGATTGCATATAGGATTATTTGTTTTTCTCTGAATGTATCTCCCTAAATTAAAAAACACGATTGTTACTATTATGCCAAATACTGGCGTTTGTAATACATTATACATTCTTTTGCCCTTCTTCCTTCTTTTTTATCATTTTTTCCACTATAATTCCAGTGGTATACATTACCACTAGTGTACTTAGACATATAACTAGCAAAAGTACTAATACATTTTCTTTTATTAGGTCTAATGATTTTATAAGTGATACTCCTGCTGGTATAAAAAATACAGCCATATTATCAAGGAAAAATCCACTTATATTTTCTATACTACTTAAATCCAACACTTTAAATTGTAGCAATAGGAATAATAATAGCATGCCAACTATACTCCCAGGAATAAGTATAACACCTTGTATAAATGAGCTTATATACTCTCCTATTACCCATATACATAAAATTATTACTAATTGATTGAAAACTTTCATTTTCCACCTCCAAAAACTAAAGAGATTGTTTCAAACCATATATTTGTAGTTTTATCAACAAGCAAATATCTTTCTTCAAACAGAAAGTTATGATTTAATACAATCTCTCTTTAAATTTATTTTTATTTTAATTTAATAAAATACATACTTGGTTGTTTCAAAAAACTTAATTATATAAATCTATTTTTTGCTTAAAATTTCTTTTATTTTTGAATTGTTATACATACTATCTGGAACTTCACTTCTTAAACTATAAAAAGTTTTTTTTGCATTTTCTAAATCTCCATTATCATAATAAAGCATGCCTAACTCATAGTATGAATCATCATAGTATTGGTCATTTTTAGTATAAGTATTTATATACTTCTTATAATACTTTATGGCTTCATCCTTATTTCCCAATGCTTTATTTGTTATTGCTAATTGATATATTGATTCAGAAATATATTTTTTAGTTTTCCCTGAGGAAACTATACTTTTGAAACTATCTATCGCTTTTTCATATTCTTTATTTTTCTTTAAATCCAAAGCCTCATAGTATAAATCTTCCTCATTAGCTACAGTTATTTCTTTTTCTGGTTCTTTATTTTTAGCTTCATCTAACTCTTTATTTGTTTTTTCTAATTCTTTATTTGTTTCACCCAGTTTTTTATCAGTTTCAGTTAACTTCTCATCTTTCTTACTTATTTGATTATTCAAGGTTTCTATTCTCTTTTTACTTTGAATAAAATATACACCCATTGCAATTACAATACAAGCAAGTACAATATATGGTAAGCTATTTTTCTTCTTTTTAACTCGTTTTTCTTCTTCTTTTTTACTTGTATCTTCTTGTTTTTCTTCTTCTTTTTCAAATACTGGATTATCTTTATCTATCTCTTTGAGTCTGTCCAAATATCCTTCTCTCTTTTTTACATTACCTAGTTTATCATACAATAAAGATAAGATTACATATGGTTCTATTAGTTGTGGTTCTTCCTCTACTATATTCTCCAAAATATGTATTGACTCATAATTCATTTCTTCATTTATAAACCTTATAGAATGATTGTATCTGCCTAAAAATGTTTTGAAATCTTCAGATGAAATTAAATTAACATATTTTCTTGATATATGATTATTTTCATAACATAGAGCAGTATAAAAACTCTCAAATGCTTTAGCAAAGTCACATTTTAATAACTTTAGAAGCCCTCTAAGATTTAATATATCAATATCTTTAGGATTTATTTCTAAAGCTTTATTTACCATATTAATAGCACTAGTTATATAGTCTTTATATGCTAAATCCAATGCATTATTGTATCTCTTATATGATTCTAATTTTAACTCCTTTGATGTTGTGTCTGACTTTGACTTCAAAGCTCCTTGTAAATTTAAAAGAGTCTCTTCTTTATAATTGGTAGTCACATAACTTTGCTTTAATGCTTTTAGTGTCTCATCACCATCTTCTTCTTCTATGTTAAAAAAAGTCAAATCGCTTTTATTTTCTTCTATCAAAGATATATCTAAAATTTTTCTAGGCATGTTTTCTATATCTTGTTTTATATCTTTCACTAAAATAATACTCACCTCCACTTCAAAATATATATTTAAGATAACATATTTAATATGTCAAGTCAAAACTATACATTTTTTACCATTATTCTCATAATAAAAAAGGTAACCCCATTCTTTTTATGAAAAGGTTACCTTTTTTACAATATTACTAACTTTTAATGTTGAACTTTTTTACTTTCCTATAAAGTGTAGCTATGCCTATATTCAATGCTTCTGCTACTTTTTTCATTCCTTCTGTATTACTTCCATATTTTTTGATAGCATTTTCTATAGCTTCTCTTTCAAGGTCATCCATAGTCTTAACCTCTTGTTTGTATAGTTCATCCAATTTAAAAGATATTAAATCAGACATACTCCTTACAAAAGCAGTTAACTCCTTATCTTTTGAAAGTATCTTTTCTTTTTGCTCTTCATTGAATGCAGCTATACCCAAGATTCCAAGTATATGTTCTCCCATTTTAACAGGAGTACATATATCCGCTAACTCTTTACAGTTTTCTCTATTTGCACATTTATTGCAGTTCTCTTCTATTTCCTTATTTATAACATAGGATTTTCCATCTTTTAAAACAAGAGAATACACAGATTTCTCTGATATTGTTTCTCCTATTTTACCTCTGAATATTCCTGTTCCTGCTATCCTAGTTAAATCTTTTGTAACTAAAGTAACATCTACATCTAACACATTAGAAATATTCTCGCAAATACTTTGAACGTAATTAGTTATATTATTTAAATTCAAAGTAATCCCTCCTATTTAGATTTATATTTTTTAATACTCTACATAAATCCTATTCTTGAGAACTTTAAGCTTGTGGTTGTGGTTGTGTCTCACTAGGTTTATTATCAGTTGGTGGTGTTTCTGGTTTTGGTTTATTATCTGTATTTTGGTTATTTGTATTTTGATTATCTTTATTTTCATCTGTCTTTGGCTTTTCTTCTGGTTTTGGTTCCATAGTTCCAACTAATATAATACCTTCCTTCTTAGGATAATATGAATTAGCTATTTTTTCAGTTTTAATTTTCTTGCCATTTGCATCATTAAATGTTCTATATGTTGATACAGAGTATGCATTTCTTCCACTCTTATCTACTTTTTCTTTTCCTTTAGGCATTGAAGAATCATTGACCCTCTTCATTGTAGTTTGTGAGACACCATCTAATTTTGTTGATATTGTTATATTCTGTTTATCCTCTGCACTTCCATATATATTGCAAACAAGTTGATTTCCTGAAACGTAATTTTTTATGTAAATTGGATGCTTAAGATTGTTTTTAAATAGGAAATCTATTCCACTGTCTGCAACAGTAGCATCTCTTCCTTTTGGAACATAACTTGATGGTATCGTATGATTTTTTACATTAGTAATTTCTAAGCCTGCATATAAAACAGAATTATATAGTGTCGATGAAACTTGGCAAACTCCTCCACCATAATCATCTTCCATTTCTCCCTCTACTATAACAGGAGCACTTTTATATCCATTTGCTTTGCTTCTTTTTCCTGTATGTTCATTAAACGAAAAAGTTTCTCCTGGCATAAGTAAAATGTTACTTATACTATCTGTTGCTAATTTTATATTTATACTTCTATTTACTTGAGAAGTTTTAAATGTTGTTGCATATTTACCTAAATTTGTGTCTATATTAGCAAGTTGCTCTTTTTTTATTTTTGCTGAAGTAGCTTTTACTACTAACTTATTTGTATACTTTCCTTTTTTAACCTGACTATCAAAACTATTCATACTCTTAGAAATATCCATTTTAAGTCCATCAGAATCTGGTACAACCTTTACCTTTTCACTACTTATATCAATCGTTGCATCTTTTACCTCTACATCTATTTCTTTAGCTATCTTTTCCATTTCTGCTTTTAATTTATTTTTATCATAATTTGTTACTACTACTAAATCACTCTTTTTACCAAAATTTGCTGAAATAGTTTTTGATAAGTTGCTAAAGAAACCATTCTTTCTATTTAGATTATATGCATTTTCTACAGTTTTATCCAAATCAGCAGATAAATTTAAGTCTTGACTTTTAACTTTCCAATTTCTATTGTTGTAGTTAAATTCAACATTATCTAAATTGTATTTTTTAGCTAACTCCTGCTTAGCCTGCGATTTAGTTAATCCTCCAACACTTATGCCATTAACATATGTGTTTTTTGCTATTTTCTCCCCTTTGAACTGCATGCACATTATACCTACAAATATTACTAATAATAATGCTACAGCTCCAATAGCTATAACTAGCTTTTTGTTCTCATTAATCATCCCTTACTTCTCCTTACAATAAAATTATTTATATACACCTACTATTATATTACTACATAATATGCCTTAAAAAACCAAAAACTTTTTAATTATATAATAATTTAACATTATTGATATAAATAACTAATATTCACTTAATCCTTTTTCTGATATGGAATATATTTTTTCATTGTATATGTTGATAGCATAAACTTCTTTTCCTCTAAATAATCCTTTGTTTACTACAGCATAATAATAAATATTTTTTTGTTTTCCAAATAATTCTTCTAAACTTTTTTTACTTTTCACATATTTATCAGCTTTTTCTATATCCAATATATCAACCTTTTTATATTTATTTTCTTTCTCATCAAGGGTATTAGTCAACACAAATTTAGCTTTATCTTTAGTAATACCAAATTGATAACTTCCATCTTCTAATATTCTAAAATATCCTTCTCCATAATCTACCTTATAATCTTTTTTACCATCTTTATATGAATATAAATCTTTAGTTTTTGCACTTATTAAAACTTCATTTATTAATTTATCGTACTCATATACCTCAGCATAATAGTATTTATCGTTTTTTACCATTTGTGGAAGTGAGTTTATAGATAGATTTGCCTTTTCTTTCCCACTTTTTTTAGAGATTATATTTATAATGTCATCAGATGTTAAAGTATACAATGATAAATTCTTTTTATACTTCTTCTCTAAACTTTGTACCTTTTCATCGTCTGAATAGTCTTCTTTTAGATAGTCTATATACTGTAATGCCTTCTCATAATCACCAGAAGTGTTTGCTTCTTCTGCTTTACTTATATAGTAATCATACATTTCTTCAACACATTGTTTTTTAGCGTTTTGAGCTAGATTGTAATATTTTTCGTCTTCTTTTAATACTTTATTATATTTTTCAATAGCATCATAATACTTATATACTTTTTGGTCTTTTATTGCAGAGTCATAAACATCTCTAGATTCTTTAATTGTTTCTACATTTTGCTTGTATACATCTAGTTTACCACCTATACCATTTAAAATTGAAATAGTATTTATGTAAGCAATTGCCACATTGTAAGTAATATTTTCTTCTTTATACATTTCTCCAACTCTATCAGCTTGAGTTATTAAATCATCTACATTTATATTTATTTTATCTAATGATTTTACTGTATTTATTAGTCCAATAAAACTTTCTTGACTTATATCTCCATCTAAATATTTGTCACCACTATTTAATAATAATTTATTTATTTTTTTAGAAACGGATTTATTAAATCTTTCCATTTTTGAATCAGAAAACTTTTTATCTACACTTGCATAGTAATCCACAGCAATAGAGTATTGTCTTTTCTCTACAATTTTTAACAGCTCATTTGCTTCATTTCCTACACTAAATTCATTACTACTTAAGAAAAATACTATGATTAAAACAAGTATGCCTAATGCTGATAATGAAACTGCTACTATAGATTTTCTTTTTTCATCAATAAAATCTACAGTTTTTTCAAATAAATCTCTAAAATTCATTATAGTTCCCTCTCTATTTAGCAATATTTATATTTATGATAAACTAAATTTCTTATTGGTTATTATATCATAATTCCTGAAAAAAAATAAAAACACAAGTTAAATCGTGTTTTTATTTTACCTACCAATCATTATTTTATACATAAATATTTCCTTTACATAAATTATGATATCTTTCTTTTTATATCCCTAGAATGACTTTTTTGTTTTTTATTAGCACTGACATTTTTCATTCTTGTTGTATGTATAGTTTTGTTAGCAAATATTTTTCTAGCATTGCATAAAACAACTCCTGTAGTCAAGCATACTGTAAGCACACTCGCCATTAAAAAGTAATAATCCAATCCTACATGTACTCCCATAACTGAATTTATTAATACTAATGCAAAAGTCATTGCAAAACATATCATCATGGAGATAACTAAAATTCTTAGAATTTTTTTCAATTCAATCACCTCGTATAATCACTAATATTGACACTACCCCTTATCCATTACTATACCAAATTAGTAAAAAAATAGCAATTATTATTGTCATTTATATTACGAAAATATTAAATATTTTTAATAAATATCTTTTTTTGACATTAGTATTCCTTCATTTTAATAAAATAGTAACACTAATCTGTGCTAATTAATAGAATGAAATAAATGATAATTTATTGAGGGGTGATTTACATGCCAAATTTGCCAAGTTTAGGATCCAAGGCGCCTGATTTTAAAGCCAATACAACAGATGGCCCTATTAGACTATCTGATTACAAAGGTAATTGGGTTGTTTTATTTTCACATCCTGGTGATTTTACACCAGTTTGTACTACTGAATTTTTATGCTTTGCTAAATATTATGATGAATTTAAGAAAAGAAATACAGAATTAATCGGCCTAAGTGTTGATAGCAATAGCTCTCATTTAGCTTGGATGTACAATATGTTTTTACTTACAGGTGTAGAAATCCCATTCCCTATCATAGAAGATAGAGATATGAGAATTGCCAAATTATATGGCATGATATCAAAACCAATGAGTGATACATCTACCATCCGTTCTGTCTTTATTATAGATAATAATCAAATATTAAGAACTATTCTTTATTATCCATTGACTACAGGCAGAAATATACCAGAAATACTTAGAATAGTAGATGCTCTTCAAACTAGTGATAGAGATAATGTAGTTACTCCTGCAAACTGGTTCCCTGGAATGCCTGTTATTTTGCCATATCCTAAAAACTATAAAGAGTTAAAAAATAGAGTAAATAGTTGTAATAAAAAGTATTCATGTATGGATTGGTATCTATGCTTTGTGCCAGATAATTACACAGATGAAGAATATACTAAAAATATTGATGATACTTACAATTGTAAAAAAGAACATACTAAAAATATTGAAAATGATTACGAACAAGAAAATGTTAAGTGTATAAACAAATCTCATGACCACAAACAAGAATACAATAAGGATGTTAAAGATAGTTGTGATTGCGAACAAAAACATACTAAAAATACTAACAAAATTCATAACTCCAAACAGAATAAACTTAAAGATAAATCCTGCGATGAAATAAAATACAAATATGATAAATGTAGTAAAGAGGATAATAGCTATGATAAATGCGATAAAGAAGATAGTAGCTATGAGGATTTCTATAAACAAAATTACAAAAATTATGATTATACAAGTGAAAAAAATTCTAAAAAAATAGCTATGAAAACATTAAAAGACTCAAAAAAGTTAGTTAGACCACAAATAAATGACCCATATAATCCAATAGTTGAAAATATAAATTGTCCAGATATAAATCCGATTGTAATGGAATATGTTCTTGGTAATCCAACTAATGTAGATGCACAGCTATTAGATGCAGTTATTTTCGCATTTGCTGAAATAGACCAATATGGTAATTTATTTATTCCTTATCCTAGATTCTTAAACCAATTACTTGCGCTTAAAGCTGAAAAACCTAGCTTAAAAGTAATTGTAGCCATTGGCGGTTGGGGAGCTGAGGGATTCTCTGATGCAGCTTTGACTCCTACATCTAGATATAACTTTGCAAGACAAGTCAATCAAATGATAAATGAATATGCTTTAGATGGAGTAGATATAGACTGGGAATATCCTGGAAGTGGTGCAGCTGGTATAAAATCAAGACCTCAAGATAGAGAAAATTTCACACTTTTACTAACAGCTATAAGAGATGTTATAGGAGATGAAAAATGGCTTAGTGTAGCTGGAACAGGAGATATGGGATATATAAACTCAAGTGCTGAAATAGATAAAATAGCTCCAATAATAGATTATTTTAATCTTATGAGTTATGATTTCACAGCAGGTGAAACAGGACCAAATGGTAGAAAACATCAAGCAAACCTTTTTGATTCAGACTTATCCTTACCAGGATATAGTGTTGATGCAATGGTCAGAAACCTTGAAAATGCTGGAATGCCTTCTGAAAAAATCCTTCTTGGTCTACCATTTTATGGAAGATTAGGTGCTACTATAACAAGAACTTACGATGAACTTAGAAAAGATTATATAAATAAAAATGGATATGAATATAGATTTGATAGAGTTGCTCAGGTTCCATATTTAGTTAAAGATGGAGAATTTGCAATGTCATATGATGATTCATTATCCATATTCCTAAAAACTCAATATGTGCTTAGAAACTGTTTAGGTGGTGTATTCTCTTGGACATCAACTTATGACCAGGCAAATATATTAGCTAGAACTATGTCTATTGGTATAAATGACCCTGAATTGTTAAAAGAAGAACTTGAAGGTCTTTATGGCCAATTCTAATTAGACATAATATAAAATTTTATAATTTTGCCATATAAAAAAGCAGATTGCATTATATTAAATGAGCTTTACTTAATTGATAATAATATCAATTATTTTGAAATCAGAAACTTATCTTATTATAATACAATCCTGCTTTTTTTGTTATAAGTCAATAAATTTTTAACGGTATGCTAATTTCTAATTATATACCAATAGCTTTTTTAGCTAGCTTATCAGCTTCTTCATTGTATTTATTTCCAGAATGAGCTTTAACTTTCATAAATTTGACATTTAACTTAGTTTTGATACTATCATAAAAGTTTTTATATGCTATAGTTCCTTCTTTGTTTGTTTTCCAAACTCCAGTACACCACTTTTCAATACCTTCATAATCAAAATATAAAATCAGGTTTTGAATATTATTATCAATGCAGTACTGCATTGCAATTTTAGAAGCTTCTATCTCACCAGCCACATTTCTCATACCTACTAGAATTTGCTCATTTCCCTTTTTACTATAAGTTTTTATGACTTCATTACTCTTTAGAATTACAACACCTGAACCATACATCTTTATTGAATGCTCATAACTACCATCAACATATGCCTCTATAAATTCTTCATCTTCTTTAAATATTGTTTTTGTTGCTCCATAAACATATTCTTTTGCTTCCTGTAATGTAGCAAAACTCTTGTATTCAGCTCCTGAAAATCCATTTACTTGTTTTTTACACTCATCCCATGTATCATATATTCCAATTTTTTTGCCCTTTTTCACAGCATAAAACTTTTGTTTTGCCAAATATATCACTCCCACCATTAGTTTTTATGTTTTTCTCTCATAAATACATCTAGATTTATCAAATAATTTTTATCGAAATATTTTACTTTCATATCTTTATTTTCAATATCTATATGATATACCTCTCCTTTTACAGCTCTTTGCCTTATATTTTCATTGATATCTTTTTTTATAGTATTTTTATCAACGTCATCATTATCTATTTTAGTATTGACCTGTAATGCTTTTATAGTATCAAATATAACAGATTTTAGTATTAGGCTTCTAGATTTATTTAAGTGTTGTTTTGCATAAGTATAGAAGTCATTACTATTCATCTTTAAAATTTTACAACCATGCAAATCTTGCTCTAGCCTTTTTAATGTGCTTATATTAGTGCCAACATCAAAAATCACAAAACATCCATAATCATATTTACTTCTTAAAAGTCTTCCCATAGCTTGCTTTACTTTTATAGTCATCTGCGGATAATTTATACTATAATAATCTACATTATACTTCTTCATTATAGTATAATACAAAGGGTCTTTAGGGTTTAAATTAGGAAGTTTGTCCAAAGTTACACATACCAAACCATCGCCTGGAATATCAACTCCTTCAAAACAGCCTTTTGAACCAAGTACTACACACTTTCTATTTAAATCATTAAGATGTCTAACACCTTTTTTATTAGCATAAATTTCTAAATTTAAACCATGCAAATATTTTTTTAATATCTCATAAGTTTTTTCTTGTCTATTTTTACTATTAAACAGAGCTAATGTATGCCCTTCTGTAATGCGTGATATATTCGATATAATTTTACTTATCTCATTTGGAAATTCAGTATTCTTATACTCACAAATATCAGAAAATGCGACTACAGAAACCATATTCTTATAATCAAAAATTGGTTCTATAATTTTTTCTATATTCTTAACCCTATCTATTCCCAATGTATTTTTAAAATAAGACATATTTTCAGATAAACTTAAGGTTGCTGATAAAAATATTCCTTTCTCTAACTGAGATAAAATATTTTCTTCAAACAAATCTGCTATTTTTAATGGAACTACTCTAAATTCAAAATCATTATAATTCTTTTCAATTTCAACTATTCTTGCATAGTCATCATTCTCATCATATTCCAAGAAAATTTCAAAAACAATTTTTATATCCTCTAAATCTCTTGTCTTTGCTTTTCCAAACTTATATATATCTGCTTCTTTATCTATACTATCATCATCAATATTCCTATAAATTACAATTATTATTGAAACTAAATTTTTTATTATTTTTTCACAACTTAGTTTTATCTTTTCACTATATAATCTATAGCTAACTTCAGTATCTATATCATCTTTTTTTATTTTTCCTGCAATTTCATCTATTTGTAAATTTAATTCCCATCTTAGGTTATAATTGCTTACATTATTATATTCACTACAGTTACCAAATGATAATATTGAATCTATTTCTTCAATAATAAGATTTATACTCCTAGCAATTTTTTGTTTATCTTTTCTTTCAATTTTTAATATATGATAGAATTTATCAAAAGCCTTTATTTTCTTCATGTTTCTATTAGTTTTTTTATACATAAAACTGCTATCTTGTATAAATTCATAAGGATAAATTTCTTGTAATAAGTATCTTAAAGACTTTGAATTTATGATACTTGAAAAAAAATCATATCCTTTTTCAGTTAAATTATGTGCCTCATCTACTATTATATTTTCTAAAGGCTTTTCATCTTTATATGGCCATTTAGCTAATAAGGAGTGGTTTATTACTGTTATATGTTCATCTTTTAACTCTTCTGTCCTATTTTTATATAGACAATCTTTTTTACATTTTTTAGGTTTACACATGTTTGGGTCACAACTTATATTTCTTAAGTGAGTATTTATTTCCTTGAAGTTATCCAACACCCAATAGTTTATTTCTTCTATATCTCCATATTTGCCACCTTCAACTAATCTTTCTAAAAATATTAAAGATAATATTTCTTCTTTAGTAGGTTCTTGAGACTCATAATCTACTATATATGCTTCTAATCTGTCTATACATATATAGTTGTTTTTTCCCTTTATATATCCATAACTTACTTTACCATTTAACCCTAAAGAATTTAACACATTTGGAATATCTTTATTTATCAATTGTATCTGCAATTCTTTTGTATCAGTAGAAATTAGTAATCTTTTTTTATTAATTCTGGCTTCTAATATAGCTGGCAATAAGTATCCAACACTTTTTCCTATCCCTGTTGGTGCCTCTATGCACGCAATTTTTTCGTCATCTTCATTATTTCTAAACAATTCTCGTATTGCCTTAGTAAGCTCATACTGACCTGGTCTATATTCATATGTAAATCCTTCTTTACTTTCCCAGATATGCTTATATTTTAATAATTCTTCATATTTCTTTTCTTGCTCACGTAAAATTTTTAAAGTTTCTTTTTCCTTTACATTTTCTCCTTTTGGATTAAACTCTTCATGTTCTTTTATAATACTTACATCATGAAATAAATCATATTTTGCTTCTTCTAAGAATTTACTCCATTCCCATTTTCCAAGATTAAACTTATTTAGATAGGAATTTATTTTAAAACTTAATGGCTCTAGACTAGTTTTCTCATGATTATTAAATCTTATTAAAAGAGAATTTACAATATTTATAGTATCAATAGCATCTGATAAAGCTCTATTCTTGGTCTCAGATTTATCGCTAGTTAAAATACTTTTTAAATACCCCAAACTATAATCCTTATGATATGGCTCTAAAATAACTGCTAACTCAATTGAATTAATCAATTTATTTTTTAGCTTTGGCATATAGTACTCAAAAAACTTTCTTTTAAAACTTAAATCATGACATATAATCAGACTATCTCCTACAAAATTTCTTAACTCCTCTTCTACCATTTCTAGATTAAAAGCGTCTTCTAAATCAATTTTCTTAAGATTATCACATAGAGAGAATACTTCTATAGGCACTTCAGCTTTATTTTTTATTAACGATTGATATGTCTCAGCTTTCCAATCTTTAATTTTAACAGCTCCAACTTCTAAAATTTCTGAATTTAAATAGTCTATTCCACTAACTTCTATATCTAAAAAAACAACATCATTCAATATACTTATTATATTATCCATTTTTATATCCCTTCAAGTTAATCCAATTTAACTTCTACACAATAATTGCTCCTTATATTTTATCATTTATATGTATTTTGTTTAAGATAATTAATATTATTTTATATATCTTAAAAGAAACTTCTTTAATTTATTATTTGTATATATGAATATTTTTAACTATAAATATTCAAACTATATTGTAAGAAAGATTTGCTTGAAATTTTAAATAAGAGGTGACATTGTGAAAAAAGATAGCCTAAAAAAATACATTATGATAGGGGCATTTGCTCTAATACTTTTTGGAATTGCTAGTATGAACTTTAAATCGCTAGATAAAACAAAAACTCAAATTTCTAGTCCAACACTTGATACACATGAATACGATTGGTATTTTAACCCTAGAGAGGATGGTAAACAACCCTCCCCTATAAAAGAAGCCAATTTTTTTAAGAAATATGACTCATATTATGTAGGAAACCCTAATGAAAAAGTTATATACTTATCATTTGATGCTGGATATGAAAGTGGGAACACTCCAAAGTTACTAGATACACTAAAAAAACACAATGCAAAGGCACAGTTTTTCGTAGTTGAAAGTTATATAAAAAGTAATCCAGATTTAATAAAACGTATGGAAAAAGAAGGTCATTTGGTTTGTAATCATTCAAAAAGTCATCCATCAATGGCTGGAATTACAGATTTTGAAAAATTCAAAGAAGAAATTGTAAGTGTAGAAAAAGCATATAAAGATGTTACTGGAAAAGAAATGCCTAAATATTTTAGACCACCAATGGGTAAATTTAGTGAACAATCTCTAAAATACACACAAGACTTGGGTTATAAATCTATATTTTGGAGTTTTGCTTATGTAGATTGGTATGAAAAGAAACAACCTACTCATGAGTTTGCTAAAAACAAAATTTACTCTAGAACACATCCTGGTGCAATAGTTCTATTACATCCAAATTCTTCAACTAATACTGAGATATTGGATGAAGTACTTACACATTGGGAAAAAGAAGGTTACAAACTTAAAACACTTGACTATTTAAGCAGTAAAAAATAACATTTTAATTAAAATAAAACTCCCTCATGAATTATAGTAAAAATAAATCTATTTATAAATACTTTAATTCTTGATGGAGTTTTGTGTTTTTAGAATTATTTAAAAAGTATTGTCCATTCATTTGTCTCTTCATATCCTATATTATGATATATTTTTCCTGCTATTTCATTATTATAAAAAAGACATGGTATTTTCCCTTCTGACAATAGTTCTTTACTTAAATTGTACACCATATAACTAGCAAGCCCTTTTTTTCTATGCTCTTTGTCTGTACTTACAGAAACTATCATTGCCAAAAAACTAGTTTCCATACCAGTTGATACAGTACTAATCATAGTATTATTATCTTTTATGAAATATCCTCTTACATTACCTTCTTTTAAGTATTCTTTTCTTGCTTCTATGTATTTTGGACTTACCTTATATCCTGATTCATTTAAAAGTTTTCCTATTTCATCAATGTCTTTTTCATACGCCTTTTCTATCCTATATTCATTTATAGTAGAAAAATCCAACTCTTTTATTTTCTTTAATATACAAAATTTATTATCCAATTTTTCATAAAAATCTTTGTATATACTCACTAGTCTATCTATTACACACTTTTTTCCACTTATACTTTCTATATCTAATCCTTTTATATGGCTTTCCATTTCTTCTACATCAAAATTATTTTCTAAACTATAGATTATAAGTGTTGATTTATTTTTTAATATTATAGAAGTTATACTTCCTTTTTTTGTCTGAGACCACACTTCTTGAGAATCAGAACTAAATCCATAGTTTTCAACATATCCAATTATAAATAAGTTTAAACTTTCTTCATGTGATACATATTGCCAAAATTTTTTTTCTAAAGTATTATCTATTTTTACAATCAAGTGTACATCCTCCTTTTGTGTTAATAATGATATACCTTATAATTTATAGTATCATTTAAAGTTATTAACTTCTACTAAATATTCTAAATTTTTTAAAATAATTTAAATTTGTAAATTTATAATTTTTTCAGAAAAATCAATTATTGATTATATGATATTTTCTACTTTACAAAATTGAACTATATTTTTAAATTTCTATGCAATATGTTGGTATTTCTGTTTATATTCTTTTAATGCCTCATCCCAAGCTTCCTCTACTGAGATACCTTTTTTAGTTGCAATCCTTTGTGCTAATTCTATTATTCTCATAGCTTTTCTTGATATATTCATATATTTTCCTCCTCTAAATTATCATAAATTATTTTAAAATTATTTAATTTATATCAAATATATTACTTACTTATATATTACTAACTATTTATGTACTAAGTGTGAACTATATTAGAAGAAATTTAGAACTTAATAAAACACAAATTTTATATATACTTCATATAGATTTGTCATATTATAAAAGCAGTGATATAATTTATTATCATTTTATGGAGGTGATATATTATGAAAATAAGAGATGAATATACATGCCCTCTTGAAATTGTACATGATATCATTAAAGGAAAATGGAAGACTATAATTGTATTTAAATTGAGACAATGTAATAAAACATTCTCTGACTTAGAGCATAGTATAGATGGAATAAGTCAAAAAATGTTAATCCAACAGTTAAAAGAACTTCGAGAATTTGGTATTGTTGATAAAATCAGTTCAACTGGATATCCATTACATACTGAATATTTTCTTACTAATCGTGGCAAAAAAATGTTACAAGCTGTAGAGATAATGCAAGAAATAGGTATAGAATATATGCTTGAACATGGACAACAAGAATTTTTAGACAATAAAGGAATCTATTATAATAAATAGTTCTATACATACCAAAAAGTAAGTAATTTACATTTCATTTAACAGTATTATAATAAAAATATAAAAGGAGGTATAAATATGTCTATAGCTTTAATTTTAATTGATATTCAAAATGATTATTTTAAAAATGGGAAATGTGAATTATTTAATACAGAAAAAACTGCTGAAAATGCTAAAAAAATACTGACACTCTTTAGAAAAAATAACTTACCAATTATTCATGTACAGCATATATCAATGAGTTCAACTACATCATTCTTTCTACCTGACACTTATGGTTCAAAGATAAATAAAATTGTTTTTCCACTTAAGAATGAAGAAATTATCATTAAACATACACCAGATAGTTTTTTTAAAACGTGTTTACAAAGTTGTCTTGAAGAAAAAAACATAGATAAATTAGTGATTTGTGGAATGATGAGTCATATGTGTATTGATACAAGTGTAAGGACAGCAAAGAAACTTGGATACGATATTACTCTTATAAGCGATGCTTGCACAACAAAAAATTTATTTTGGGATGACAAAGAGATTTCTGCTGAAACTGTACATCAAGTATTTATGGCATCTTTACAACATAGTTTTGCAGATATAAAAAATACAGACATTTTTTTGTCTAATTATTGTAAATAAAAATATTTACCATTATAAAGAGTAATCTTAATTAATTTAAGTTTGCTCTTTAATTATATAATCTTATATATCCCTTATACCATTTTTATATACATAAAATACTTTTTCATATTTTAGATTTAGATGCAACAATCATATAATTTTCAAATGTTACTATATCCACATAAAAAATGTAGTGTTATAGTATATATAATATTACATAAAAGGGGGTGCTAGATAGATGAATAATCATATACTTATTCAATTTGAATATATAGCAAGAATCATTATTGCTGGTTTATGTGGAGCTTTGATTGGATATGAAAGAAAGAATAGGCTAAAAGAAGCTGGAATCCGAACTCATTTTATAGTAGCACTAGGATCAGCACTTATAATCATTGTTTCCAAATATGGATTTGATGATGTAGTAGGTACTCCAGGTATTGGTTTAGACCCTGCCCGTGTTGCAGCACAGGTTGTCAGTGGAATAGGTTTTTTAGGAGCAGGATTAATATTTATCAGAAATCAATCAGTAAGCGGACTTACTACAGCTGCTGGTATATGGGCGACAGCAGGTACAGGACTTGCAATTGGTTGTGGATTATACTTACTTGGTATTGTTTCAAGCATTATTATCGTTATCACTCAAATACTACTTCATAGAGATAGGAAATGGATGAAACTCCCTACAGCAGAACAGGTTTCTCTTAAAATTTCTAACAGCACGGATTCAATCTCATATATTGAAGAAAAATTTAAACAGTCTAAAATTGAAATTATAAATATGAATATTAAACGCATTGATGGAGATTGGCTAGAAGTAATTATCTATACTAAATTACCTAAAGGATATAAAAAGACGAATCTGTTAAAGTTGTTTAGTGATAATCCTCTTATAGAATCTTTAGAGATATAATATAAGAAATAGACTAGCTAAACACTAGTCTATTTCTTTGTTACTAATAACATGTTTTACAAGCTACATATCCATTTGCTTCTGCTTCTTCTCTACTCATTGAAATTGCACCTTCCATATTATGTGCAGTAGGAGAAGAATGATATTTATTTGATTTAGATTTTCCTCCATTTGCATATACAGTTTCAGATGTTTTTTGGTTGGTTGGATTTGATTCTTCAGTCTTAGGATTTGGAGCTTGAGCGTTTTCTGTTGACTTATCAGCATTTTCTTTAGCAAGTTTTTCTGCTTTTTCCTTTTCTTCCTTTTTATTCTGAGCTAACTCTAAATCCTCTTGTTTTTTCTTTTCTTCTAACTCTTTTTTCTTTTGTTGCTCTAATTTATCTTTTTCTTCTTTTGCTTTTAATTCTTGTTTTTCTTTTACTTCATTGTCTTTTATATCCTGTTCTTCTTCTTTTCTTTTTATTTCTTGTTGCTCATTCAAATTAGGTTCTGTTGCTACTTTGAGCGTTGCTCCCCACCATACCCAATTGAACATTAAGAGTATAAATACCACAAATAAGCTTATAACAACTTTTAATGTTTTTACTAATTTATTACTATTTTTATTTATACTTTTTACTAAAAATAAAATAGAAAATAATAATAATGTTAATGGTAATAATAAAATTCCTATAATAACAATTAATATCTTTTGCCAACTTTTTAATACTTTAAACTTCTCAAACATAAATTCCCCTCCAAAACATTAAGTTAACTACTTTATCATCCATAACTATTAATCTAATAAGATTTATGTCTGATAAATGTTGATATTAATTTTTAATAATTCCTTAATTTTCATCCTATATCCCCCTCTTTATACATTACTAATTAAATTATATAGTAAACAAATAATAAATGTTGTCGAAAATCAAAATTATATATTCTTAACTGGATATAAATATAAAGATAATTATTACTAATTTTCAATCTAAGCACTATATACTTATACTTTAACTAATATAAAATATAATTAAGACTTACTCTTATGTCACACATAAAATGAAAAATGAAACAGTAAATATTTTAGAAGGTCTTAAAATATAATTTGCCACCGATTTTATAATACGGTGGCAAATTAGTGGTAAATTTACATTTTTTTATATTATTTATTGTCTAATCCATTAAAATTTAGCTATTTAGTTATAGGAACTTGAATTTCAGTTACAAATTCATCTACAATTCCAGTTTCATGTATATCTATTTTATATATCTCTATTGGTGCCGCACTTATTTTATAGTTATTTTCTTCTATAAATCTAAATACTTTTTCCATATATATTTTATTATTGGAGTTACTTCCAGTATAATTTAATGTTACATAATACCCTTCATCAAAAACTATATTATATATCTCCTCATTATCTTCCAAAAAACAAAATACAGACTTAAACTCATTAAAGATACCATTATTGATTGCTTCAATAGAAAAAGCAGAACCAATATTATTATTTCCAAGTATATTAAATCTGTCTTCATATTCTTTTTGAAGCTTTTGAATTAAAAAATCAAAATCTTCATCTCTTTCTATATCAGCATTTAATTCTAAGGCTTTCCTTTTTTCTATATATACAACTTCTATCTCGTCTATTTTAGTATTTTGAATCACACTTTCAATTGAACTTAATCTTGTTATGATATTTTCCTTGTGACTTACAAGCTCAAGCATCTTTTTGTCAATTAAATCAAGTTCTTCATTTAATATAGTTTTTGTAGATTCTATACTTCTATCATCTAAATATTCTTTTATCTTTTTCATTGGAAAATTCAAACTTCTAAATTCTTTTATCAAATTCAATTTCCATATATCAGATATATTATACATTCTATATCCATTGGTATCTCTAAATGGTTTTAGAATTCCTATTTCTTCATAGTACATTAAAGAATCTCTACCTATACCATATATTTTAGATATTTCTCCTATTTTATAATAATCTTTCATTTATATAATAAAGTCCTCCATAATTATATTTTTTCTTAAAAATAAATAACTCGTCTATTTTCCTAATTCTATTTTAGAATATACTAAAAAATCTTCTAAAACAAGGTTCAAAAATAAATTGTATTTAGTTAACTATCTAAATATATCTATACTTTGTTCATTATTCTATTATAATATTGATTATGACATTTCTAACTTTAAGCTTTTTAAAAGATATATTTGACTTTATATTTACACCTATGCCATTATATTTTTATACACTATTTTTTATTTCCGAAATATCGCTTTATAAATTTAATGATATTAATATATTATTTCAGTATATTGTTCAAATATTAATTAACATTTAAATATTTTTAGTATAAACACAGTTATTATCAAAAAATCAAAGTATCTTATGGGGGAATACTATGCCAAATTATGATTATATAAAAATGTTAAATAAAAAAGTAGAACTATTGTCTAAAGATTTAGAGAAAAGAAATTGTAAATTAAAAGTCTCAAACGAAATAGATTTTTTTACTAAAATACCAAATAGAAAATTTATATATCAATATATTGATAATTGTATTTCAAAAAATACTTCTATTGGAATTATGTTATTAAATATTGATAACTTTAAATTATTCAATGATATATATGGATACCTAGTGGGAGAAAATTTATTAATTAATCTTACTCAAAAACTATTGTATTATGTTCCCGAATCTAAAGGAATAGTTGGCCATTTAAAAGGAGAAGGATTTTTAATTGCTATCCCAAATGTATCGAAGGAAGAATTAGATGATATGGGAACATCTATTATAAAATGCGCTAGGGAATTAAAAATACAACTTCCTAATGAAAAAGAAATCTATTCTAATGTTACATTTAGTATTGGTAGTGCAATTTGGGATGGTAAATCAGATATAACTACTTTAATACTTTTAAATCAAGTATATAGCGCTTTAAAGAAAGCTAAAAGTGAAGGTAAGAATAGATACATTTCATTTGATTTTAAGGATAATAATTTTTATAATAAATTAGAAAATGATAAAGAATTTTTATCAGAAATATCATACGCTTTATTAGATAAACAAATTGAGGTATTTTATCAACCACTTTATAATATAAAAAGTAATACTATAGTTGGATGTGAAGCACTTGCACGCTGGAGACATCCTCTTAAAGGGCTTCTCACTCCAGATAAATTTATACCTTTATTTGAACAATCTGGATTGATAATAGAATTAGATTTATATTTATTCGAACAGAACTGTATAAATATAAGAAGATGGATTGATAGCAATGATGTGTTTGTTCCAATTTGTTGTAATTTTTCTCGTCTTCATTTTTTTAGCCCTAATTTTCCAAGCACTTTAAAAAGTATCGCTGAGAAATATAATGTAGCTACATCAAATTTTAGCATTGAAATTACAGAAAATATATTGATAGAAAATACAAATACAATTATTCAACAACTAAATGAATTGCGTTCTTTTGGTTTTTCTGTATCAATGGATGATTTTGGCTCTGGATATTCATCTTTTGGTATGTTACAAAACCTTCCTTTTGATGTAATAAAAATTGATAAAATATTTTTATCTCATAACTTAAACGATTTTAAAAATACAACAATTTTATATTCTATAATAAATATTGCAAGAGCTCTTGGTATACTTACAGTGTGTGAAGGGGTTGAAACAGAACAACAAGTAGAGTTTATCAAAAGCATAAACTGTGACATTGCTCAAGGTTTTTATTATGCAAAACCTATGGAATGTAAGCAATTTGAAAAGTTACTATCTAAAAAAAATACTTCAGGCAAAATGTCTATTGAATATTCTGATATAGGAAAATCTTTAATAGAAAAAATCTTTGATGCATTTTTTATTATGCAAGATATGCAAAAACTAAGAGCAAATGTTATTGAAAATATTAAATGGTTTGACTTTTATAACAAAAAAGAACTTACATCTTTTCCTGAGGTAATAGAATACTTTGAAAAACATATCAAAGGTAAAAAATTTTCTATTCTTTATAAAAGTATAACTCCACATGATGTTAGTTCAGATTCATTACTAATTAGTGGAGAAGCTGTTTTATCTGATGAAACTACAGGTTGTCAAAATTATAGTAATTTCTATTTTAGTGCAAATTGTATTATTTCAAAAAATAAATTAATCTTAACAAAAATACATTTAGATTTAATTAAAACTGCTGGCTATATAAATGAATTTGAATCATATTCAATACCTAAAATGACAAATACTCATCTAGATGAAAGTAGTACTTTATCACAATTTTATTCAATGCTACCTGTAGGTATCATTCGCTATGATTTATTTGGTGATATGATTATTACATATATGAACGAAGAAATGTTTGATATTATAGGTTATACAAAAGAACAATTTTTTGGTGAAATGAGTGGCAACTTAAGAGCAATTGTTCATCCAGATGATTTAGACTTCGTTTATAAAAAAAGCTTAGAAATGATTGATACAAATAAGATTGAACCTTTTTTATACAGATTTATAAAGCGTAATGGTCAGATTGTTACAGTTATGTATAAACAATGTAATCTTTCTGCAATTGATGGAAGGTCTATTGCACAAGGTATGTATATAGATGTTGATAAAATAAAAAATTTAATAGATATTTAATTTTAAATGTGTCAACTATAAATAAATTATAAGTACCTTTATAGATTTATTAAATTAAAACTCCAATTTATGTATAATTAATAACAAGCATTCTACTATATAATTAATCACAATCGTTCGACAAATTGATGATAAAATTCCCACTATGTGCTATAAGTTAATATATAATGCAATAAAATTAATTTAATTTTAGGGCACTAAGCTATTTAGAGTAACTACTTTTAATTTATTTGTGTTTTTATAATAAAATCATTTGATGCTATAAATCAGAGTTAACACAGATAAATTAAGTTTTTATATAAAAAACCTACTTTTACTTAAAATATTGCATAAAATTTTCTTATTTCATAAAAAGGTCATAGTTCAACAAAGTTTTCTAATTTAAAAGTATTAATATATAATATAATTAATTTATATAATAGTAAGAAAGGAGAATATCATGAGCACACTCTCAAAAAAAGCACCAGAATTGGTAAGACATATTTTAATGAGTTTTTATGTAAATCGAGATATTAATGAGGTATTAAGATATATGTCAAAAGATATTACTTGGATTGGTCCAGGAGAACAAGAATTTCTCACTTCTTTTAATGAAATAAAAGACTATTTTTATGCTGGTCAAAATGAAGTTCCTTCTTGTGATATGAATAATGAAACATTTGAAGTTGTAAGTGAAGATAAATATAGATGTATCGTAGTAGGAAAATATACTATTCGTACTAAAGAAAATGACCAAATGATTTTAGAGGTATGTCAGCGTTGTACATTTGAAATAATTGAAAACAATGGACAATTATTGGTGAGACATATGCACATATCAAACCCATACAGTGAAATGCAAGTTGATGAATTCTTCCCTAATAAAATAGGAACACAAAGTTATGATTATTTGCAAAGATTACTAAAGGAAAAGACAGAAGTAATTGAAATGATTACCAATAATATCAATGGTGGATTAAAAGGAAGCAATGATGATGATACATATTCATTTTTCTATGTCAATGAGGGATTACCTAAAATATTAGGATATACATATGATGAGTTTATGGAAATGAGTGGTGGCTCTGCAGTAGGTGCTGTATACCCACCAGATTTACCTAAAGCACTAGAAGATTGTGAACGATGTTTTGCAAAAGGCTCTACCTATTCATCTGAATATAGAATACGTAAAAAAGATGGAACATTAATGTGGGTATTAGATTCTGGAATGAAATCATTAAATAGTGATGGTATTGTAAAAATTAATAGCATTATTACAGATATCACCCAACTAAAAAATATAGAATCTGAATTAAAGTTAGAAAGAGAACGATATCGTATTGCTTTACAAAATATTACAGATATTATGTTTGAATATGATATTGAAAATGATAATTTTGTAAGATATCAACGAGTTGAAATAGACCGAAAAATTGAACTAGAAAATTTTGAAACAAGAAATTATTCCAACATATTAAAAGATGGGAAAAGTATTCATCTTGATGATATTGGTAAATTATTAGAAGTACTTCGTGGAAACCTTCGTGAAACAATTGAAATACGAAAGTTAGAATCATTAATTAAAGATGAGTGGAGATGGATTCGTGTTCAATGTTCAGTTATCTATGATGGTGATCATAATCCAATCAAAACAATTGGTGTTTTGAAAGATATAACTGAAGATAAATCTAAATTAGAAAAATTAATTGCTCAAACTCAACGAGATCCATTAACACAGCTTTATAATCAAAAAGCATCAGAAAATTTTATAGATGAGTATCTCATCAATACTGAACAAAAAAATAGTGAAGCTTTAATGGTTATTGACATTGATGACTTTAAAACTGTAAATGATACTTTTGGACATTTAGAAGGAAATGAAGTTTTAGTTGCTGTTTCAAAAATATTAATGCAAAATACAGATGATAAGGATATAGTTGCTCGTATCGGCGGAGATGAGTTTATGATATTTATGAAATCGCTATCAAATGATTCTGTAATAAAAAGCATTAATGATATTTTAACTGATGTAAGTGAAGTAAAAGTAAAAAACAATCATCAAATAACATTGAGTATTGGCATTGCTTTTGCTACAGATTCAAGTAAATCATATAAAAACTTATTTTCTAAAGCAGATGAAGCTTTGTATTTAGCTAAAGCAAGTGGTAAAAATTGTTACAGAATATGTGAATAATATATTTATTTAGTATATTCCATATTAATATAACCTAACTATTTTTATTACAATATTACATTATAAACTATTCTATTATAATTATATTTTTTTATTTTTTTTTGAAAATGATATTATAATTATAATAATCTCAAATAACAAAAAGGGGTTATCTCAAAATGAAAATTTGAATCATCTCCTTTTACTTTTATAAAACCTTTGAAATTACTATTATTTATTATTTGCTGTTGACATTGGTACTATACCATAGCTTTATTTGTAAATGTTGTTATTCCAATATATTCATGTCTTTTTTATATGCTTTTGTCAGTTAAATGTCAGCAAAATATTTTATCCACAAATTTCGCATAAGTTTTCCACAACTTATCCCCAATTTTATCCACAAGAAAAAAGGTAGCACTTATATTAGTAGCTACCTTTTACTCTATTAATCTTCATCCTTCCAAGTTTTTATCCAATCCCCTATTTCCATTATTTTTTCTTCAGTTATTTCCTCTTTATTATGTAGTTTTGAAATTAACTCTGACAGGGGATTGTTATGCAAACC